>QWQL01000071.1 GCA_003670825.1 Planctomycetota bacterium | reverse complement strand
GGCAACGCGGGCACGCCCGCCGAGATTCACCATGTCATCGGCAAAGACATCATCTACTTCCACACGCTCTTCTGGCCGGCCATGCTCGAGGCGGCCGGACTCGCCCTACCGACAAAGGTTCGCGTGCACGGGTTCCTGACCGTGAACGGGCAGAAGATGTCGAAGAGCCGCGGCACGTTCGTGCTGGCGCGGACCTGGCTGGAGCACCTCGATCCCGCCGCCCTCCGCTACTACTACGCGGCGAAGCTTTCCGGTGGCATCGACGACATCGACCTCAACCTCGACGAGTTCATGACGAAGGCCAACGCCGACCTCGTGGGGAAGGTCGTCAACCTGGCCAGCCGTACCGCGCGGTGGCTGGAGGCGACGGGGCTGGCCGCGACGTATCCTGCCGACGGCGGCCTCTTCGATCAGGCAGCCGCCGACGGCATCGAGATTGCGGCCGCGTACGAGGCCGGTGACTTCGCCCGCGGGATGCGGCTGGTGATGCTCGCCGCCGACCGGGCCAACGCCTTCGTCGACGCCGAGCAGCCCTGGAAGCTGGCCAAGGCCGGCCCCGAGGCCGCCGGCCGGCTCCAGGAGGTGGCGAGCGTGGCACTCAATCTGTTTCGCCAGATCACCGTCTACCTCGCCCCCGTGCTGCCAACGCTGGCGGCGCAGGCGGGCGAACTCGTGGGCGGGGCGATCCGCTCGTGGGAGGAGTCGCAGACGCCGCTCGCGGGCCTGCCGGTCGCCCCCTTCAGTCCGCTGATGAAACGAGTCGAGGCCGCCCAGATCGCGGCGGTCATCGATGCGTCGAAGGCCGCCGCCGTCGACGAGAAGCCAACCCCAGGAGAAACCCCGATGGACGCCAACGCCCCTGCCGTAACTGACTCCGCTGAGCCCCTCGCCGCCGAGCCCCTCGCCGCGGAGTGCACCATCGACGACTTCACGAAGATCGATCTCCGCGTCGCCCGGATCGTGGCGGCGGAGGAGGTGCCCGAGGCAAAGAAACTGCTCAAGCTCACGATCAGCCTCGGTGGCGATGCCACGCGAACGGTATTCGCCGGCATCAAGGGTTTTCATGAGCCCGCAGCGCTCGTCGGCCGGCTGGCCGTCGTGGTGGCGAACCTCGCACCGCGGCAGATGAAGTTTGGGCTCAGCGAGGGCATGGTGGTGGCGGCCAGCGGTGCGGGGGCCCCGGGTGTCTACCTGCTCGCGCCCGACTCCGGCGCCCTCCCGGGCATGCGGCTCCACTAAATCCGTCTCGGCCCAGGGTATAATCCCCACGGCTGGAGCACCGGACCAGCGGCAGGAGCCTTCATCACCTGGCACGCGGGAGATCCCATCATGGCCAAGACGATCGTATTTCCGACCGACTTCTCCACCGCCAGCGACGCTGCGCTGGAGCACGCGGCCAAACTCACCCCGTCGAAGGCCGCTGCCGCGGGCTGACCATGGCACGGCGCGAATGACGGTCCGCCCTATTCTCGAACTCCGTTGCCGGGTGCGGGCTGCCATCCGCGGGGTGTTTGATGCGCGTGGCTTCCTCGAGGTCGACACGCCCGTGCTGTCGCGGGAGGTGCTGCCAGAGGCCCACATCGATCCGATCACGGTGCACCTCGACGGCGACGACGCACCGCGGTTTCTCCAGGCGAGCCCCGAGGCGCTGATGAAGCGGCTGTTGGCGCGGGAGGCGGGATGCATCTACCAGTTTGCCCAGTCGTTTCGCGCCGGTGAGCGGGGCCGCCAGCACGACGTGGAGTTCTGCCTGCTGGAATGGTACGAGCCCGCGGCCACGCTCGACGGTACGGCCGACCTGCTCGAGGCCCTCTGCGCCGCGGTCCTCAACACCCGCGGCATCGATCACATTTCCTGCCGGGAGGCCTTTCGAACGCACGCCGGCGTCGACCCGTTCGCAGCCACTGCCGGCGAACTCGAGGCGGCGGCCCGCCGCCTCGGCGCCGTGCCCGCCGCCTCCAGTTCCGGAGAGTCGGAGGCCGAGCGCTGGAACCGGGCGTTCGAACTGCTCCTCGCCGAAGCCGTGCAGCCCCGGCTTGGCCACGGCCGGCCAGCGATGCTGGTGGAATGGCCGGCAGCGCAGGCCGCGTTCGCCCGGCTCGACCCCGATCGCCCGGAGGTGGCGCGTCGATTCGAACTCTTCATCGCCGGGGTCGAACTGGCCAACGGCTGGGAGGAGGAGACCCGTACCGAAGTGCTTGCGGAGCGGATCGCCGCGGCGAACCGCATTCGGGCCGCGGGTGGCCGGCCAGTCCTGCCGGTGCCCGAGCGGCTTCTCGCCGCGCACGGCGATACGATGCCGGCCGGGGTCGGCGCGGCGCTGGGCTTCGACCGGCTGGCGATGCTGGCAGCGGGCGCCGATTCGATCGCCGCCGCCCGGCCCTTCACCGGCGAGGCATGACGCTCACCGCTCGAGGTCGATGGCCACGACCTTCCAACGCTCGACAACACCCGTCGTGCCGGCCGCGGCTGTCTTCGGCAACACCACCAGTCGCAGCGTCTCCTCGCCGCCACCGCACGAGGCGAGCAATACCCGCACCATCCAGGCGTTATCGTCGGTGCCGAGCGGCTGGCAGCTCGTGACCTCGGGCTGCGTGGCGTTGCAGGCGGCCACCGCCCGCACGGCGTCGAGCTGGATGAATCGCTCGAGCCGCCGCCCTTCGACGTCGGTCTCGGTGGGGTCCGGCGGCAACGAGGCGGTCGAGCTGGTCGAGGCGACGGCGGCTCCGCAGATGCCCAGCGCCTCGGCGGGGCGGCCATGGCGGACGGCGTCGATCCAGGCCCGGGCCGCGGCTCCGGCGCGATGGGACGCGATCCAGCGGTCGACCACCGCACCGGTGACAGCCTGCGCGCCAAAACCCACAGCGAGGGCCAGACCGGCTAGCGCGAGCAGCCGGCCCGCCTTGGCCGTTCCCGGGCGGGCGAGGTCGGCCAGGGCGGCGATCGCCACCGCCGCGGCCACCAGCGGCACCACCCAGGCGAACCGGGTCACCAGGGCCATCGCCGAGCAGATGCCAAGCACCAGGGCAACGACAGCCAGCGGGCTCACGGGCCGGTAGTCGGAAATCGCGCCGGTCACTCGCTCGTCGGCCACCGGGGTCACCGGTTCACGCGGAGTTCGGGCTCAGCCTCGAGCTGCTTGCGGCGGTTGGCATAGCGGATGATGAAATCCGCATTCGTACCGGGGGCCACGACGCCCGTGTCGAAGGCCCTGGTGGGCACGGCGAACGGCCCATGCAGCGTCGAGCCCCGCACCCACTGCAGCCAGCGGCGGTCGGGAGCCAGGCCGAAGAACATCCGGGCCTCAGGTGTCGCCTGAATGAAGTCGCGGGGCACGGCCGCCGTGTGGAGCGTCGTGGCCGTGAAGCAGACCACGATCCAGGCAGTGGCCGCGGCGACGACCGGGCAGCCAAACATCTCCACCGGCTTGCGAAACTTGACCTTCGTGCGGGAGACGCGGTCGCTCACCTCCCGGAGCACCAGCAGGATCAGGGCGAACAGCCCCCAGATGCAGATCAGGTCGAGCAGGTAGTCGTAGCTCTTCAGCCGCGGCTGAAGGAGGGCCACGGCCCACTCGAACCAGGCGGTGGCAAACGTGGCGGCCGCCAGCACGTTCAAGAACATGATGGCCGAACTCCACAGGCCCTCGCGCCACAGGGCGAAGGTCACCACGACGAACAGGGCCAGCAGCGCCAGGCTGATCATTTCTTCACGCCCCCCTTGGCGGCTACGACCGGCGGCGGCTGTTGCGGCTGGGCCGCCACGAATACCCGCTGGACCTCCTCCATCGACGTCACGCCCTCAAGCACCAGCGCCATGCCCGCCTCGCGGAGCGGCTTCATGCCGTCCTGCATCGCCGCCTTGCGAACGGTCGCTGCGTCGGTGCCGGCGGCCACGGCCTTGCGGACGGTGGGTCCGCTGGCGAGTTCGAAGATCGCCGCCCGCCCCAGGTAGCCGGTGCCGCCGCAGAGCCGGCAGCCGTGCTCGGACGGCTTGCGGAGATGGGGGAGCTGCTCCAGCGTGAGCTTGAGCCGGGCGAGCAGGTCGGGGGGCGGCGGATACTCCTCGCGGCACTTCGGGCAGAGCTTGCGGACGAGCCGCTGCGAGACGGAGCCGACGAGCGTCGTGGCGAGGAGCTGCGGAGGCACGCCGCAGGCCAGGATGCGGGCCACGGCGTCGATCGCGTCGGTGGCCTTGAGGCTCATGACTACGAACTTGTCGTCGCCGGCGAGTTCGACGAGCTTCGTGACGAGTGCCTTGTCGCGGATGTCGCGGGTGACGATCACGTTGGGGTAGGTCCGCAGCACTCCCTCGAGTGCCGCCAGTGGCGTGACGCCCGTCCGGGCGTCATACGGCACCGGCTTGACATTCTGGATCTCCCGCGAAGGCGCTGCGGCATCCTCGATCGAGATGAAGTCGCGGAGCAGCCGATCGGCCGACTGCACGAGGAGATCGAACGTGGTCGTTAGGCCAGAGCCCGCCGGTGCCGAGACGAGGATCAGCCCTTTCTCGACGGCGGTCAGGCCGACGAGTTTCTCGGCGAGCGGCTGCGGCATCCCCAAATCGGGCAGCTTTTTGAAGATCGTGCCCGGAGGATCGAGCTGCACCACGATCTGTTCGCCGGCGGCCTGGCGGCGGGAGGAAAGCCGGCAGTTGCGGGGCTTGCCATCGACCTGCAGCAGGAAGGGGGAGGCCTTGGCGTCGCGGGCCGCCGGCGGCAGGCCGCAGAGCGTCTTGAGCGCCGCCACCACCGCCTGACCCACCTCGAGGCTCGACGTGGGCGCCTCGACCCACGACTCCTTTTCTCGGCGACTCTTCGGCGGCTGACGGACCTTCGGCTTTTCCCAGGCACCGTCGACCTCGTGCCGCACGCCCATGCCGGCCGGGTCGAGGTCGATCACCATCGTGCCGGCCCGGGCCATCACGGCCGTGAGCATGGTCTTGCGGGCCTCTTCGAAGCCGGGGAGCTTCGCGGCTGCCTCGATCCGAGCGGTATTCTCCGCGGCATCCTTGCCGCCAACGGCGGCGAGCGCCACCTTCGGAATCAGGTCGCCCTCGTCAAAGTCGGTGTCGATCTCGATGCCGAAGGGGGCGAGCAGCCGCGCCAGGATTCGCCGACCGTGGCCGACGGTGAGGATTCGCTCCGACGGTGGCAGGGCCTTGTTGCGGATCAAGGCGTAGGTCACAGCCGGCGCGACCCAGGCGACGATCATCACCGCGAGGCCGCCGAGCACCGACGGGATCCACCAGGCGAGGATCGCCGCCAGAAACATGGGCAGCCCGCAGACCATGCCCCAGAACGCCGGCGTGATCTTGTGCTTGGTCGCGTCGCTGGAAACCCAGTCGACCGTTCGCATCCAGCCAAGCACGCAGATCCACCAGCACACCGCCGGCACGATCGCCAGGCCGCCTCCGGTGCCCCGGCCATCCCAGCCTTGCGGGAGCTGGAGAGGCCAGCCGGCGGCGTTGTCGGCCTGCACGGCCGTCGCCGACGCGACCGACACGGCGACCACGGCTGCCCGTTGAAGGCGACGCCACAGGCTCCCCATCACGACACCCCGATGCCCTTCAGCGCCATCTCCAGCGCCTCGCGGTTGGGGGCGATCTCCATCGCGTCGTGGCGGTCGATGAGCTGCAAGTCGATCAGGCTCTTGAGGCTCTGCGTGAAGTCTTGCATGCCGTCGCGAAACGACTTCTTGATGTGGTCGGCGATCAGGTGGTCTTGTTCCTCGAGCACGTATTTTCGCACGAGCACATCGAAGAACATGACCTCGCAGATCGGCACCCGGCTCACGCCGGGCTTGATCGACTTGAGCAGTTTCTGGGCGATGATCCCCTTCATGTTGAAGGCGATCGCGCTGCGGATCGACGCATGCTCCTCCTGCGGGAAGAGATCGAGAATCCGGCCGATGCAGCTCGACGCGCTCGCGGCGTGGATCGTGCCGAACACGAGGTGGCCCGTCTCGGCGGCGTGGATCGCCGTCTTGAAGGTCTCCACGTCGCGGAGTTCGCCCACGAGGATGATGTCGGGATCCTCGCGGACGGCATGCTTCATACCGATCTCGAAGCTCTTGACGTCGCTGCCGACCTCCCGCTGGTTGATCAGGCACTTGTCCTCGGTGAACACGAACTCGATCGGATCCTCCAGCGTGAGGATGTGCTTGCGATAGGTGCGGTTGATGTAGTTGAGCATCGACCCGATCGTGGTGCTCTTGCCGGAGCCGGTGACCCCGGCCAGCAGCACCATCCCTTGGTCGAGCACGCAGAGCCGCTCGATGCTCTCCGGCAGGAAGAGGCCCTTGAAGTCGGGGATCGTGTTGTTGACGCGGCGGGCGACCATGCCCATCGCCCCCTGCTGGGTGAGCAGGTTGACGCGGAACCGCCACTTGACGCCATCGACCACGCAGGTGTGCGCGAAATCGACGCCCCCCTCTTCCTCGAAGATCTTCCGCTGCCGCTCACTCATGATCGGCACGCAGAGCTGCCGCATCCGGGCGTCATCGATCTTGGGGTGCTTGAGCGGCTGGAGTGAGCCCTTCACGCGGATGATCGGTGGCTGGTCGGCCTTGAGGTGCAGGTCGCTGCCACTGAGCCTGACGAGCGCCTCAAACAGACGGTCGACCTCGTGGCGATAGCCGTTGGTGCCGACAGGCTTGGCAACGTCGCTGGGCGAGGTCTCGATCGTAGACATGGCAGTCGCCGGTCAGGAGGATTGGATCGGGGCTAGCAGGGCGGCCGGACAGGAATGCCGCGCTGCTGAAAGAGGAGCTTCACATCGCGGATCGTACACTGCCCGAAGTGGAAGATTCCAGCGGCCAGCACGGCGTCCGCACCACCTCGCTCCACCGCGTCGGCGAGGTGCTCCGGGCTGCCGGCACCGCCGCTGGCAACCACCGGGATGCCGACGGCAGAACTGACGGCCGCGGTGATCTCCAGGTCATAGCCCTCGCGGGTGCCGTCGCGGTCCATGCAGGTGAGCACGATCTCGCCGGCGCCGAGCCGCTCGACCTCCCGCGCCCAGGCCACCGCCTCCAGTCCCGTCGGCACGCGGCCACCATTGACGAACACCTCCCAGACCTCGCGGCCGGCGCGGAGCACCCGCTTGGGATCGATGTTGACGACCGTCGCGCAGCTTCCGAGCCGGTCGGCCACGGCGGTGACGAGCTGGGGCGTGCGGACGGCGGCGGAGTTAATGCTCACCTTCTCGGCGCCGGCCTGCACGAGCCGGGCGGCGTCGTCGAGCGTGCGGATCCCGCCCCCCACCGTGAACGGCATGAACACCTTTTCCGACACGCGGCGGACGACGTCGAGCATGATGTCGCGGCCCTCGTGGCTCGCCGTGATGTCGAGGAACACCAGTTCGTCGGCACCCTCGGCCTCGTAGCGGGCGGCAACCTCGACGGGGTCACCCGCATCGACGAGGTCGAGGAACTTCGTTCCCTTGACCACGCGGCCACGGTCAACGTCGAGGCAGGGGATGATCCGCTTGGCCAGCACCGGGCAGGGCTCCTTTCCTTGTCAGTCAGGACGGTCGGGCGATCCGCCCCTCGTCGGGGCTCGAGGCGGTGGCGTAGAGCCGCCGTGGGATGCGGCCGGCCAGGAAGGCAAGCCGGCCGGCGAGGCACGCCGCCCGCATCGCCCCGGCCATCCGCACCGGATCCTGCGCGTGGGCGATCGCCGTATTGAGCAGCACGCCGTCGGCGCCCAGTTCCATCACCTCGGCCACGTCGCTTGCCGTGCCGACGCCCGCGTCGACGATCACCGGATAGGTCGGATCGCCATCCTTCAGGTACTCCAGGCAGATCCGCAGGTTATTGGGGTTGAGCAGCCCCTGGCCAGAGCCGATCGGGCTGCCGGCCGGCATCACGCTGGCGGCGCCGAGATCCTTGAGCCGTCGGGCGATCACGGGATCGTCACTGGTGTAGACGAGCACAGCGAAGCCGTCAGCGACGAGTTGCTCCGTCGCCGTGAGCGTGCCGACCGGATCGGGCAGGAGGGTCTTGGTGTCGCCGAGCACCTCGAGTTTCACCCACTCGCTCGACCGTGAGCCCATGTCTCGCAGCAACTCGCGGCCGAGCCGGGCCACGCGAACGGCGTCCGCGGCCGAGTAGCAGCCGGCGGTGTTGGGCAGCAGGGCATACCGCGCCGCATCGAGATGGTCGAGGATGTTCTCACCCGCCGTGTTGACGAGCCGTTCCCGGCGGACGGCCACGGTCACGCAGTCGGTGCCCGAGGCTTCCAGGCAGCGGGCCATCTCTTCGTAGGTGGCGTACTTGCCGGTGCCCACGATCAGCCGGCTGGCGAGCACGTGCCCGCCCACCACGAGCGGGAGGTCTGCGGATTCTTGCGCCCGAGGGGCGATCGCCTCCAAATGGCTCATGCTTCTCTCCACCTCAGCCGCCGCCCACGAACGTCACGATCTCGATCTGCTCGCCACCCACGAGGTGACGGCCGGCGAACCGGGCCCGCGGGATCACGTCGCCATTGACCTCAACGGCGATCGGCCGTCCGGCGAAGCCCAGGGCCTCGACGAGGTCGTGGAGCGATGAGCCCACCGGCGCTGACTCCGCACTGCCGTTGACGCTGACGGTCAGCATGTCTTGGGCGTCGATGCCATGAGGGCCGCTCATTTTACTGCACCTTGGCCCCGCCGCCGCGCGGCCGGGCGATGTCGAGCGTCACCAGTTCGGCCATCACGGGGGCGGCCCCGCCCGCCGTCTGCTGGGCGTTCCAGGGGATGCCGTAGGCGACCGTCACGCCCGTCGCGGCGTCGGTGACATAGAGCACCGACGAGGCCATCCGCCCGCCTCCAGCGCCCCCGAAGCCGGCCAGTCCGGGCACGAGCAGAAACTTCGGGTTCTTGACCTTGCCCGGCTTGAAGCCGAGATCCTTGAGCACGTTGTAGCGGTAAGAGACACCGAACTTCGACGTGTTTTGGCTGAGCACGCCGCCGGTGAGATCACCGGTCTCGAAGTCGAGAACAAAGAAGCCCTCCACGGTCGAGTCGATCGGTGCCGTGCAGACCGCAAAGGATTCTTGAGACAACGAGGTCATCGCGGCGACCCGCGGCAGCGGGCCTGCGGCGGGTCTGCTCAGGCTGGAGCCAACGACCACCCCAACGAGAGCCGAGGCTGCGGCGACCGCGGCGACCGGCCAGCCACGCACGAGAGATCGACGAGTCATGCGAACGCTCCTTCGGGAGGGGGCAACGGGAAGACGGGTGAAAGGCAACCAGCGGCGGGCTGTCAGGGCACGACGACCGGGGCGGATTCCTGAATGACCGAGAGCCGAAACGTACCGATGGCGTGCTGGCCGTCGTCGTACTGCTGGTCGAGCGTGATTGTCACCGGCGCGCCGGCTGCCGGCCGCGCGTCGGGATCGATCGTGAACGTGGCTTCGTGTGGCTTGCCCACGCCTCCTCCGATCGCCCAGCCGGTCTCGGCCTTGTCGTCGATCGCGTTGGCGACCCCGTAGTTGGGCTGCTCGAGATCGGCCCTCGCGGCGGTGAATCGCACGGCGCGGGGCGTGTCGGTCGCCCCCGGTGTCCCGGCGAGCACGGCGAACGTGCTGAGCACGAAGTTGCCGTTACCGGAGCGGCCCGGGCCCTTCTGCGGCAGCGCGTCGTCGGTGAGTACCTCCAGCCGGATCGCGGTCACCGCGCCGCCCGCGGGCAGCGTGGTCTTGAGCGTGTAGGTGTCTTTCGCGAGCGGGCCGGTCACGCTGACGATCCCGGTGGCGGCAATCGTGGCCGTAGCGCCGGCCATGCTCTTGAACTCCAGCGGCACGAGCATCGTCGCCTCCGCGGCGGCCGCTGGCGGCGGGGTGGGCGGGGGAGTCGGCGGTGGGGGGAGCAGTCGGGCTGCGGGCGTCGGCACCAGTCGCGGCCCCTTGTGGGTGCCTAGAAAGATCGACGCGTTGTCGGGAGAGAAGGCCACCGTCCAGACGCTCGACTCCGCCTTCTCAGGCCCCTCCTGCTCGCCCTTCGCGGCAACGTCCCAGAGTTTCACGCTGCCGTCCATTCCGCCCGTCACGAGCCGGCCGCCATCGCGTGAAAACGCCAGCGACGTCACCCAGTCGCTGTGGCCGGCCAGGGTGGCGAGCGGCTTCGAATCGGCGACTGTCCAGAGCCGCACCATCCGGTCCGCGCCACTGCTGGCGAGCGTGCCACCATCGGGGGAAAAGGCCACGGCCCAGATCGCGTCGGTGTGGCCTTCGAGCCGACCCTGTTCGGTGCCTTCGGCGACGTTCCAGAGTTTCAGGAGTTTGTCGCCCCCACCGCTGACCAGCGTCTGGCCGTCCTTCGAGAAGGCGAGGCAGGTGGCTGCGGCCTCATGGGCTGCGATCGTCTTCAATTCAGTGCCGGTGGCGGTGTCCCAGAGCACGACCGTGCCGTCTTCCCCTGCCGAGGCGAGCCGCGTGCCGTCGGGCGAGAAGGCGACCGCCCGGGCCCAGCCCTTGTGTTTTCGAAGGTCGTGCCTGAGTTTCCGGCTCGATGCGTCCCAGAGTTTGACGAGGCCGTCGTAGCCGGCGGTGGCGGCGAACTGGCCGTCGTCGCTGAGCTTCACCGCCCAGACCGCCGTGGGGTGCCCCTCGAACCCGCCGATCCTCGAGCCGTCAGCTGTCTGCCAGGCGACCACGTCTCCCGGTCGATAGAGCAGGCTGTCGCCACCTGCCGTGACGAGCGTCCGGCCGTCACGGGCGTAGTCGGCGGCGATCACCCACTGGCCAGCTTCGGCGAGCGTGACGGGGGCGGCGGGATCCTGCGGGAGATCGGCGGCGGCTGTCAGGCCGGTGGCTGGCAGTCCACCGCTCGCCGCGATCACCGAAAGGAGGGCGATCAACGCACACAGCCGGTTGCGAAGGAAGCAGGATGCCATGACGACTCGGTGGAGGGAGGTTTCGGAGCGAACGGTCAGAGTTCAGAGAGCAGGAGTATAGTTGCCGGCCGACCGCCGAATCCATCGGCGGTCTCGTGGCGGGGGCCCGGGGGCGGGCCCGCACGAAAAACCGTCCTGCCAGGAGGAGCGATTCATGGCTGCTTTGTCGACGACCGCCGCGGGCCGCCCCGCCGCTCGCCGTGCCGTGCTGGTGGCCAGCGGTGATCTTCGTGAGGAGGCCAACCGCGTCTGCTGGCCGGCGCAGCAGGCCATGGAGAAGCAGCTCACCGCCGCCTTCGCGCGGGCGGGCTGGTCGCTCGAACGTGGTCATGCGGTATCCCGCAGCCGGGGCCATGGGTTCATCGCTAGTGCCCGCGAGGGGCTGGATGTGTTCGCCGGAATCGACCCCGGGCTGCCAGTGGTGGTCGCCGAGGCGGTGTGGCAGTATTCCAACCACGTGCTGCCGGGGCTCACGACCCACACCGGTCCGATTCTCACCGCCGCCAACTGGTCGGGGCAGTGGCCTGGACTCGTCGGCATGCTCAACCTGAACGGCTCCCTGACGAAATCAGGGGTGCCATACTCGACCGTCTGGGCCGATGACTTCGCGAGCCCGAGCTTCGAGCGGCATCTCAAGGCCTGGCTCGACACGCGGACGGTCCACCACGACACCAGCCATGTGGTACCCATCGACCGGGTCCGCATGCCCCGCGATGTCTCGCAGCAGGCCGAAGCCCTGGCGGCCGAACTCGTGGCCCGCAAGGCGCTGATGGGGGTCTTCGATGAGGGCTGCATGGGGATGGAGAACGCGATCATTCCCGACCGGCTCCTGCACGCGGCCGGCGTGTTCAAGGAGCGGCTCAGTCAAAGTGCGCTGTACCACGAGACGATGCGGACGAGCGAGGCCGAGGGCCGCCGGGTATTTCAGTGGCTCGAGAAGGCTGGGATGCGGTTTCACTTCGGCCGCAACGAGGCCCGCGACCTAACGCGGCAGCAGGTGCTCCTCCAGTGCCGGATGTACGTGGCCGCCGTGCGGCTCGCCGATCGCTACGGCTGCGATCTGATCGGCATCCAGTATCAGCAGGGGCTCAAGGATCTCCTGCCGGCGAGCGACCTCGTCGAGGGGATGCTCAACGACTCGAAGCGACCGCCGGTCACGGCCGAGGGTTCGTCCCGCGTGCTCTACAAGGGGCGGCCACTCGTGCACTTCAACGAGGTGGATGAGTGCGCGGGTCTCGACGGTCTGCTCACGCAGCGGGTTCACGCGGCGCTGGGAGAGCCGGTCGAGAACACGCTCCACGACATCCGCTGGGGCGACTGGGATCAGTCGCGGTCCACCGACCAATGGGTGTGGGTGTTTGAGATCTCCGGGGGGGCGCCGCCGGCCCACTTCGTCAAGGGCTGGAAGGGTGCCGAGGGCTTCCGCCAGCCGCCGATGTATTTCCGGTTGGGCGGCAGCACGCTCGCCGGGGTGAGCAAACCGGGCGAGATCGTCTGGAGCCGGATCTGGGTGGATGGCACGGGCCCGCAGGAGAAGCTCCGCATGGACGTCGGCCGCGCGGAGGTCGTCGCGCTCCCCGACGTCGAGACCCGGCGTCGATTGGAGGCGACGACGAAGCAGTGGCCGATCATGCACGCGGTCACCTACGGCGTGTCCCGCGATCAGATGATGGCGCGGCACAAGGCCAATCACGTGCAGGTGGCCTATGCCACGTCCGCCGCGGCCGCCGATCGGGCCGCGCTGCTCAAGGCTGCCGTGGCACGGAACCTCGGCATCGAGGTGGCCTTCTGCGGCACGCGGAGCCACGGGGCCACGGCCGCGGCTCGCTGGGATGGCTGAGCGCCGACCTCGACTCTCAGGCCTAGGGAACCGCTCCGGCCCTCGGCCCGCGGGCTCCGGGGCTTTTTCATCTCGCCTGTGGCGGGCAGGATGAGCCTCTGCAGCACAAACCTTCAGGAACTCCGCACATGAACAAGCAGGGCTATCTCGGAATCGACATCGGCACGCAGGGACTGTCGGTGATCTTTACCGATGAGTCGATGCGGATCCTCGCGGCCGGCGAGGGGGGCTACGCGATGGTGCCGGGGTTGCCGGCGGAGTGTCAGGAGCAACTGCCGGGCGACTGGGAGCAGGCGGTCGCCGTGGCGATGGCCGACCTTCGGGGAAAGCTCGCGGCGCTGGGGCTCGCGATGGAGGTGCGGGCGATCGGCATTTCCGGGCAGATGCACGGCGAGGTGCTGACCGACTCGGCAGGCCAGGCAATGGGGAGCGCCCGGCTGTGGTGCGACGGCCGCAACGAGGCCGAGGGGCACGAGCTCACGGCGTTGTTCGACACGAAGGTGCCCAAGCGGATGACTGTCGCGCGGTGGTTGTGGACGATCCGCAACCAGCCCGAGAAGGCGGCGCGGGTGCTGCGGATCACCACGCCGTCCGGCTGGATCGCCCACGTGCTCACCGGCGGCTGGACGCTCGGTATCGGCGATGCGGCCGGGATGTTTCCGATCGACCAGCAGACGCTCGACTACGACGCGAAGCGGCTGGCCGACTTCGATGCCCTCGTGGCCCGGTCGTGCCGCGGCGCGACCGTGCGGCCCCTCCGCGACCTGCTCCCCGAGGTGCGTCGTGCCGGAGAGGATGGTGGCACGCTCGGCAGCCGCGGCGCAACACTGCTCGGCCTGCCCCAGGGCACTCCCGTCGCTCCCGCCGAGGGGGATCAGCCGGCAGCGCTGACCGGATCGCTGATCGCAGCAGCCGGCACGGTGTCGATGAGCTTCGGGACGAGCGTCGTCGCCAACTCGGTGGGCAACCGGGCGTTCCGGGGAGTGGATCGGGCGATCGACCACTTCTGCGCTCCTGACGGTAAGCCGATCAACATGGTCTGGCTGCGGAACGGCACGACGGCGATGAACATGGTGGTCGAGATGTTTGGCAAGGTGAACGGAGCGGGGCGTGGCGACGCCTTCGCGGCCGTGATCCCCCAACTCCTTGCCGCCCCCGACGACTGCGGCGGCCTCCAGGCGCTGCCCTTCATGGATGACGAGCCGGGGGCGGGCGTGTCGCACGGGGGTACGGCGCTGGTCATCGGCCTCAACGACACGAGCGCCACGCCGGGCAACGTCGCCAAGGCGATGCTGCTGGCGACGGTGTTCAACCTGCGGATGGGGTGCGACGGCCTCGATGTGCAGGGCTTCCCACGAAAGGAGATCGTGCTTTCGGGAGGGATCACGCAGACGCCCGAGATCGGCCAGCTCGTCGCCGACGTGTTTCGCGTGCCGGTCGTGATCATGGATGCCGCCACCGAAGGCACGGCCTGGGGGGCCGCGCTGATGG
>QWQL01000139.1 GCA_003670825.1 Planctomycetota bacterium | reverse complement strand
CGGCGGACTGCCCGCGGGACTGCCGTTCATGACCAACGCTCTCGAGCCGCCGGCCCGCAGCCTGTCGCCGGAGATCGACCGCGTGCTTCAAGATCTCGAGCGGGCGGGGGGCTTCGCGCCGCGGCTGACGGGCAGCGGCAGCGCCTGCTTTGCGCTGGCTCGGACCATCGCGGAGGCCACGGCAGTGGCTGCCCGACTCGCCGCCCCGCGGCAGGCGGGCGACGCGGCCTGTGCCGCCATTTTCGTGGTCCGGCTCGCCGCCCCGGCCTGACCGCCGGCCGCCCAACGAGCCGCCGCACGGCTTGCAAACTCGTAAGCCGTCGGCTGCCCCGAGTTTCTTCTTCATCAGGGGGGTAACGGCGGGGTGTTCCGTGATCAATAACTTTGCATCCAAGGAACTCGAATGGAAATCTCGGACGTCCGCATCAAACTCGTCGACGCCGGTGCCGAACGGCTGCTGGCGTTCTGCTCGATCACGATCGATGCTGCCTTCGTCGTCCGCGATCTGAAACTGATCGGTGGGCCCAGTGGCCCGTTTGTGGCAATGCCCAGCCGCAAGCTCACCGGGTACTGCGGCAGCTGCGGCGGGAAAAACCCGCTTCGCGCCCACTACTGCAGCCAGTGCGGTGGCCGGCTGGCCACCGCCAACTCGCTCCGCGAAGACGAGGGCCGCCCGCGGCTCTACGCCGACATCGCCCACCCCATCAACGCCGCGTGCCGGGAACGGCTCCAGCAGCGGATCGTGACGGAGTACGAAGCCGAACTCGTCCGCTCGAGAGAGCCAGGTTACGCATCGCGGTACGACGCCATCGGCGACGAGTGACGCCGCGCCGCTACGACCGCACGAGGGTATGAAAGTCGTCGGTGAGCCGCTTCGTGACCGGGCCGGGCACGCCCGACCCGATCCGCCGGCCGTCGATCTCCACCACTGGGATCACCTCGGCGGCCGTGCCTGTCAGGAAGCACTCGTCCGCCGTGTACAGATCGTGCCGCACGAGCGTCGCCTCGCGACAGTCGATGCCCGCAGCCCGGGCAAGGTCCAGCACGGCGTTGCGGGTAATCCCCTCGAGGATGCCCGCATCGGGGGGCGGCGTCAGCAGTCGGCCACCGCGGACGATGAACACGTTGTCCCCGGTGCACTCGGCCACCTCGCCCTTGTGGTTGAGCATCAGGGCCTCGACGCAGCCGGCCTGGAGGCCCTCGAGTTTGGCCATGATGTTGTTGAGGTAGTTGAGCGACTTGATGCGGGGCGAGAGGGCGGCCGAGTGTGTCCGCTGCGTGGCGGCGGTCACGATCCGGAGGCCCTTCTCGTAGAACTCCCGCGGATAGAGGCTGATCGTGTCGGCGATCACGATCACCTGGGGGTGCTTCGTCTTGTTGGGATCGAGGCCGAGGCTGCCCGCGCCGCGGGTGACCACCAGGCGGACATAGCCGTCAGCAAGGCCGTTGGCGGTGAGCGTGTCGTTGACTGCCTTGGCCACCGCCTCCTTGGCTAGCGGGATCGTCAGGCAGATCGCCCGCGCGCTGTCGTACAGTCGGTCGAGGTGGGCATCGATTCGAAACACCTTGCCTGAGTAGCTCCGCAGCCCCTCGAACACGCCGTCGCCGTAGAGCAGGCCGTGGTCGAAGACGCTGACGACTGCCTGCTCCTCGGGCACGAGGCGATCGTTCATGAAGATGATGCGGGACATGGGCTCTTTCTGGTGAACGGGTGGGGGTTCCGGCCGTCGCGCGCCGCAACCGAAGCAACTATCCCGCCAACCGCTGGGCGGCCGGCAGGGCATCCTCGACGCGGCCTGCCGCCAGCCGGACGATCCGGTCGGCCTGCCGGGCGACGGCCGCGTCATGCGTCACGAGCACTATAGAAAGCCCGTCGGTGCGGTTCAACTCGCAGAGCGTCTCCAGAATCCCGGCCCCCGTCGCCTCGTCAAGATTGCCGGTCGGCTCGTCGGCGAGCAGCACCCGCGGCTGCGTCACCAGCGCCCGGGCGATGGCCACCCGCTGCATCTCCCCGCCGGAGAGTTGCCGCGGCTTGTGATGGAGCCGGCCACCGAGACCGAAGCGATCGAGCAGGCCGCGGGCCTGCGCTCGGGCCGCCCCGCGGACCCTCAGCCACTCGAGCACCCCGTACCGCACCATCAAAGGCGCGAGCACGTTTTCCAGCGCGTCGAACTCTGGGAGCAGGTGATACGACTGAAAGACCATGCCGATCGCGGTGTTTCGCAGCCGGTCGCGACCCGCCGTGGAAAGGCCGTCGACTCGGACGCCGTCGAGCTCGATCTCGCCGGCATCGGCGGCGTCGAGCAGACCCATCAGGTGCAGCAGCGTGCTCTTGCCCGATCCGCTCTGCCCGACGACCGACACGAACTCACCTGCGGCGAGGTCGAAGTCGACGCCGCGGAGCACTTCGAGCGTGGTGTCGCCCGAGCGGTACTGCTTGCGAAGGCTCCGCACCCGGAGCAGCGGCGGCGCGGCGTCAGTCATGGCGAAGCGCCTCCACGGGATGGAGCCGTGCCGCCCTCAGCGCCGGCAGCACACTCGACGCCACGGCGATGCCCACGGCCCCGACGATGATCCAGGCGACCGTGAAGGGATCGATGATCGAGGGGATGCGGTAGAAATAATAGATCGACGGGTCGAATACCTGCTCACCCGTGAGCCACTCGACCGCGACGCGAATCCGGTTGATGTTCCAGGCGATCGCCAGGCCCAGGGCCAGCCCCGCCCCGGCGCCGACCATTCCCAGAAACAGACCATAGCCGAGGAAGATGCTGCCGATGCCGCCGGCGCTCGCGCCGAGTGACTTGAGGATGCCGATGTCACGGGTCTTCTCCACCACGATCATGAAGAAGATCGCCAGGATGCCGAAGCCTGCCACGGCAATGATCAAAAACAGCAGGATGTTGAGCACCGACATCTCCATGTCGACTGCGGCGAGCAGCGGTCCCTGCTTGTCTCGCCAGGTGGAAACGGCGTAGAGGTCGGCGGGGAACACCTTGCGGAGACGATCGCGAACCTGGTTGAGATCGGCCCCCTCGCGGAGCTTGATCTGAATCGAGTTGACGCTGGCGATGCCGGTCTGCGGTTCGATCATGCCCCGCATCCGCTGCAGGTCGGCGATCGGCACGAACACGAAGTTTGAGTCGTATTCGCTCATCTTGCTCTCGTAGAAATCGACGACCGTGAAGGTGTCGCTGACGGCCTTCGGCGGGGTGCCCGACGTGGGGAAGGTGATCTTCACGTCGTCGCCGGGAAGCACGAGAAAGCGGTCGATGCCCGACGTGTCGCGGAAGCTCGCCAGCCCGATGCCCGGCACGATGCCCGTGAACTGCTCCTGCGCCGGGTCCATCCGGGTAACCTCCTCGGGGCGAGCCTGACGGAACGGGTCGGCGGGTTTTCCAGTGGCGGCCGGGTCGGTCGCCGGCGTGGCGGCCACGGTCGCTGCCGCCGGAGCATCGGCTGACGTGGCTGCGAGCACCGCATCGACCTGCTGGTCAACCGACCGCGTGGAATCGGTGGGCACCGGAGTGGCGGCGTGTGTGGCCTGCCGGTCGGCGTCCAGTTTCTCGCGCCACACCCGTTCCCGCTCCACCCGCATCCGCCGGTGGGGCCAGCCTGCTCCCTCCAGGGCCGGACGCGTAGGCAGCGTGGTGTCCGACTGGCTGTCGACCGTGTCGTAGCCCCCTTCGCGGAGGCCGAATGACAACTGGGTGCGGTTGCCGGGATGCTGGAGGTAGCGGCCGAAGTCGCTGACGTGCGCGTGCGACGCCTCATCGATGCCGATGAACATGATCTGCCGGGTCACCCACTGGCCGCGGACCTGGAAGTTGAGCATGGCGGGCACGGCCACCGTGGGCGTCATGCCAACGATGTCACTGCCGGCGGCACGGCGAATCTCGTCCATGTGCCACTGCGGATCCTGAAAACCGGAGAGCGAGTGGCTCTCGAAGACGAGGTCGGAGAGGATGCCGTGGATCCTGGTCTGCATCTCGTATGAGAAGCCGGCCATGACGGAGTTGACGACGATCATCGTCGCCACGCCGAGTGTCACGCTGACGATGCTGGCCAGCGCGATCCAACGGGTGCGGAGATACCGCCAGCAGAGCAAGAGTTTGTACATCGGGGCGGGAACCTCTCGTGGGGGCGGGACGATAGCAGACCCCCCGCCCCGCCGAAACCCCGTACTTCCCGCGGAGAAGGCCTTCCCCGGCAGGCGCCGGGAACCGCGGCCGTTCCCGCACAAGAATCGCCGCGGGCGTGCCGCCACATCGGCGGTGGTGCCTGGTTTGCAGCCTGCGGAATCGCCCGGTCTTACGCCCGCGGGCGGTGGATCGGAAACAGGATCACGTCGCGGATACTCGGCGCGGCGGTCAGAAACATCACCAGCCGGTCGATGCCGATCCCCAGGCCGCCGGCGGGAGGCATGCCGTGCCGCAGCGCCGTGATGAAGTCCGTGTCCATTCGGGCCATCGAATCCTCGGCCGCCAGCCCTGCCAACTGCGTGCGAAACAACTCCTCCTGCAGGTCCGGGTCGTTGAGTTCGGTGTAGGCATTGGCCAGTTCCATGCCGGCCACGTAGAGCTCGAACCGCTCGGCGATCTGCGGCTCGCCCGCCTTCCGCTTGGTGAGCGGGCAGATCGACGCCGGATAGTCGATCACGAAGATCGGGCCGTCGAGCGTCTTCTCGACAGTGGCCTCGAAGAGGTCGCTCTTGACCACGTCGGGGTGTCGCCCCGCCGTCTCGATGCCCGCGACCGCGGCCGCGGCCGCCACGCTCGCCGCGTCAGCCGGATCACAGCCGGTCACCTGGCGGAGCAGGTCGTCGTACTTCGCGCGGCGAAACGGCGGTGTGAGATCGACGGGCCGACCCATCCATTCGAAGTGCGTGGGCGATCCGGCCACCTTCGCAGCCTCCAGGATGATCGCCTCGGTGAGGTCCATCATCGTCTCGTAGTTGCCGTAGGCCTCGTAGGCCTCGAGCATCGTGAACTCGGGGTTATGCCGGGTGCTCACGCCCTCGTTTCGGTAGACGCGGCCGAGTTCAAAGACTCGCTCCATGCCCCCCACGAGCAGCCGCTTGAGGTGCAGTTCCAGGGCGATCCGGAGCACCAGCGGCATGTCGAGCGCGTTGTGGTGTGTGGTGAACGGCCGGGCGGCCGCGCCGCCGGCAGTGTCCTGGAGCGTCGGCCCCTCCACCTCCAGGTAATCCCGCGATGCAAGCACGCGGCGAATAGCCTCGACGATTCGGCTACGGGCCACAAATCGGTCGCGAACGCCCTCGCCATGAATCAGATCGAGGTACCGCATTCGCTGCCGGAGTTCCGCATCGACCAAACCGTGGTATTTGTCGGGGGGCGTAGCCAGCGACTTGGTGAGAAACTCGAGGTGCGAGACGAACACCGTCAGCTCGCCGGTCTTCGACCAGCCGAGCCGGCCGTCGACGCCGATCAGGTCGCCGAGGTCGAGGCAGTCGACGATCTTCCAGATCTCGGGGCCGACCTGCTTCTTGCCGAGCATCAGCTGGATGCGGCCGGTGCGGTCGTGCAGGTCGACGAAGACCAGGCTGCCGGCGTTCCTCAGGAGCATGATCCGGCCGGCGATGCGGACGGTCGGCCCGTCGTCGGCCGTCTTCTCGACCCCCTCTCCGCGGGCCCGGATCTCGGCGATCGGCCGGCCGCCGTCGAACCGGTGGCCCCACGGATCGACGCCCAGGGCGACGAGCCGGTCGAACTTGTCCCGCCGGGCCTTTTCCAGCTGGGCAGCGGTGCCGGCCGCCGGGGCCGAAGCGGCCATGGAAAGGGATGCTGGGGGAGACGAAGGAGTGGGAGCTGGTTTCAAGCCCGGTGATTCCTCGCGCTGAGGTGCCACATTCTGAGCGGGGCTTTGGGATGCCTTCTGGGATAGTGGGTGCTGGGGGTCGTGCATGCGTGGCCGGGTTCCCGGGGGTGCGAGCGTCTGCGGGGTGCTCCGCGGAGCCCTCGGATTGTCGGCCATGGGCGGCATTTGGAGAAGCCGGTTTTTCAGCCGACGCAGACTACACTCCGATCGCCACCGCCAGGATCAGCATCGTGACCATACCGCACCCCCACCAGCCGTCGCTCTTTAGCGTTGAACTCCGCACGGCGCGGTGGGCGGACCTCGTCGAGTGGTACCGCGACGTGCTCGGCCTCAAGGTGCTCCTCCGGGTGGTGGACGACCAGTACGCCCTGCTCGACGCCGGCGATACCCGGCTGGCGATCATGGGGCGGGCAGCCCCCGGGGAGCCGAGCGGCCGCTGGAGCCTGGGTTTCGAGACGCCCGACCTCGACGCCGCTTACGGCCGCCTGGCCGCCGCAGCCACCACTCCTCCCCGATGGCATCCCGAGGGGTTCCGCGAACTGATCGCCATCGATCCCGATGGCAACCGCCTCCGGCTGTTCTCGTGGGCCCCGAACGATCATGGCTGATCCGTAGGCCATGCCGTTGTTAAAACCAGTTCTCCACCAGCATCCCGACACCACACCCATCACACCGCCACCACCCATGCCCGCGCTGATCGGCATCCTGACCGTCTCCGACCGCGCCAGCCAGGGCGCGTATCCCGACGAGGGCGGCCCCGCGATCCGCGACTACCTCTGCGACGTGCTTGCGACCGCGTGGGAGCCCCGCGAAAAGATCGTGCCCGACGACCTCGACGCCATCATGCGGGCGATCCGTGACCTCGCCGACGAGGGCTGCTGCCTGATCGTGACGACCGGTGGCACCGGGCCCGCGCCCCGCGACGTCACGCCCGAAGCCACCGAGGGCGTCTGCACGCGGATGCTGCCCGGCTTCGGGGAACTGATGCGGCAGGAGTCGCTCAAGCACGTCCCTACGGCGATCCTGTCTCGCCAGACAGCAGGCATCTGCGGCACCGCCCTCGTCGTCAACCTGCCCGGCCGGCCGCGGAGCATCTGTCAGTGCCTCGACGCCGTCTTCCCGGCGATCCCCTACTGCATCGACCTCATCCACACGGGTCACGACTCACCCCCGCGGCTCGACACCAGGCCCGAACGGCTCGTCGCCTTCCGGCCCAAGCAGGCCTGACGAAGCCTCCCCTCGCTCACGCTCGAACCATATCGGAGTCGGTGCAGGGGTTCGTACGGAGCCTCAGCCCACCCGGCGGCCCTTCCGGCACGTCAGCGGCCGAGGCAGCGGGCGATCTCGGGAGCAAAGTAGGTGAGGATGCCGTCGGCCCCTGCCCGTTTGATCACCAGCACGCTCTCCAGGGCCGCCTGCGTGCCATCGAGCCACCCATTCTCGGCGGCGGCCTTGATCATCGCGTATTCACCGCTCACCTGGTAGGCAAACGTTGGCACGCCGAAGGCCGCCTTCACCCGCCAGATTACGTCGAGCGACGTGCCCGCCGGTTTGACCATCACGATGTCGGCCCCCTCGGCGACGTCGAGGGCCACCTCACGGAGGGCCTCATCGGTGTTGGCGACGTCCATCTGATAGGTCTTCTTGTCACCCAGACCCCGGCCTGCCGCCGTACCCAGGGCTGTCGAACTGCCCACGGCATCGCGAAACGGACCGTAGAAGGCCGAGGCATACTTGGCGGCGTAGGCGAGGATCGCCACGCCATCGTGCTCGTGCTCGTCGAGCGCCAGCCGCAGCGACCCGACCCGGCCGTCCATCATGTCGGACGGGGCCACGACGTGGCAGCCCGCGTCGGCAAGGACGACCGCCTGCCGGCAGAGCACTTCCACCGTTTCGTCGTTGACGATCTGCCCATCCTTCAGGAGGCCGTCGTGGCCGTGGCTGGTGTAGGGATCGAGGGCCACGTCACAGACGATGCCCAGGGCGTCGCCATACTCTTTCCTGACGGCCCGCACCGTGCGGCAGGCGAGGTTCTCGGGATTGCAGGCCTCCGCCGCGTCATCGGTCTTTCGTGCCGCTTCGACCACGGGAAAGATCGCAATCGCCGGAATGCCCAGCCGGAGCGCCTCCCCGGCGGCCCGCAGGATCCCCTCGATGGGCAGGCGCTCCACGCCGGGCATGCTTGCCACCGGCAGAGCCATCTCGTGGTCGTGCACGAACAGCGGCCAGACGAGGTCGGCAGACGAGAGCACCGTCTCGGCGACGGCCCGACGAAGCCAGCCGTGCCGCCTGATGCGGCGGAGGCGGGTGTCCGGAAACCGGCCCGGAAAGGGCTGCATCGTCATCGCGTTCTCCCGTCGACGATCACGACCGACCCGACCGGCACCGGCGGCTCGGTCGGCCTCCCCACGAGCGTCGCCACGGCACAGGCCTCGTCGGTCTCCCACAGGCTCACCCGCCTAGCGAGCACGCCGAGCCCGGCGAGCACGTGCGGCGCCACCACTTCCAACAGGTAGCGGGCCATGTTCTCGGCCGTAGGATTCCAGGGCAGCACAAAATACTTGGTGGGCTCGGCCGTGCGGACGGCCGCCAGCGTCGTCTCGTCCTTCTCGAAGAGAATAAACGCGTGGTCCCAGTGCTCGTCGAGCCAGCCGAGCATTCGCTTCTTGATCAGCGAGAAGTCGACGACCCGGCCCACGTCGTCGACCGCCGTTCCACCCCCTTCCGCCTCGACCTCGATGTCGACGCGGTAGTTGTGGCCATGGAGAAAGGCACAGCGGCCCTCGTGTCCGTAGAGCCGGTGCCCCGCGCAGAACGAGAGGTGGCGAACGAGCGAGAGCTGGGTGTGGGAACTCATCCTCGCGGGCCCCGCGGTGAAACTCCCGGCCGCGCCGTAGTGACGCACGACGATTCCCTGGTCATCCGCACGCCGGTTCCTCCTCGGCCATCTCCACGCGGATCGGCTTGATGTCGAACTTTGGGTTTTGACCCAGGAACCGGCAGGGGTTGTTGTGAAACACCTCGATCGCCTCCTGCAGCGTGTGGCCGCGGCGGCGAAACTCGAGGGTGCACTCCTGCAGGGTGAAGGGATCGCTGGGGCCCCAGTCGGCCGACGAGTTCACCAGAATCCGCCCCGTGCCGTACTTCTCCAGCATGTCGACCGCCCGCTTCGGCGAGCACTTGGTGATGGGATAGAGCGTGAATCCGACCCAGTAGCCCGCGTCGAGGCACGGCTTGATGGTCTGCTCTTCGACGTGGTCGATCCAGACCCGCTCGCGGTCGATGTTCATGCCGGCGAGCACCTCGAGCACCCGCCTGGTGCCGTGAGCCTTGTCGGCCAGGTGCGGCGTGTGAATCAGCACGAGCTGCCCGTGCTTCATCGCGATCTCGACGTGGGCCTCGAGTGACTCGCATTCGTTCTTCGTCGACTTGTGCAGGCCCGTCTCCCCCACGCCGAGCACCGTCGGCTTGGCGAAGAACTCGGGGAAGTGCGCGAGCACCTCGCGGGTGAGCGCCTGGTTTTCCGCCTCCTTTGGGTTCACCGCCACCCAGGAGAAGTGCCGGATGCCGTACTGGGCCGCCCGCGTCGGCTCAAACTCCGAGATCTGCCGGAAGTAGTCGAGGAACGTTTCCGGGTAGAGGCGGTCGAAGCCAGCCCAGAAGGCGGGCTCGGCGACGGCCACGACGCCGCTCATCGCCATCCGCTCGTAGTCCTGTGCGGTGCGGGCGATCGCGTGGTAGTGGGGCTGGATAATCTGCATGACAGGGTGTCCCTCGCTCCGGGGATGGCAGACAGGAGATCAGGCCTGGGCGAAGAGTTCGAGGAGGGCCACGGTCCGATCCTGCGGCGGGGCCGGCTCCCGCAGAACGCCCAGGGCCTGCCGCAGGGCGGCGAGTTTGGCCGTCGCAACCGGCGAACCGGCCTCTGCCCCGCGGGCCACCGCCGCGTCGTAACGGTCGAGAAGGGCGGCGATTTCCAGCAGCATGTGGCGGGCTTCGAGGAACGAGGCGTCGACGACCTGCTCGGGCGACAGCATGGGGCACCGGATGGGCGGGGCGGACCGGGATGGGAGGCCTGGCGGAAGTCCGCTACATAATAGCCTCGCGGCCGGGCCTGGCGGGCGATGTCGCCCCGACGGCCGCGGCAGGCCACGCCCGGCACCGCCTCACGGAACTCCACGCACGCATGATCCTCGTCACCGGCGGCGCCGGCTTCATCGGCTCCAACTTCGTCCTCGACTGGCTGGCCGGCACCGACGAGCCGGTCGTCAACCTCGACAAGCTCACCTACGCCGGCAACGTCCGGAACCTCGACGGCCTCGCGGGAGACGCCCGCCACCGGTTCGTCCGCGGTGACATCGCCGACCAGCCCCTGCTCGAGAGTCTCCTGGCCGACCACGCGGTGCGGGCGATCGTTCACTTCGCGGCCGAGAGCCACGTCGACCGCTCGATCCACGGCCCGGGTGACTTCGTCGACACGAACATCGTGGGCACGTTCCGGCTGCTGGAGGCCGCCCGGGCCTACTGGTCGGCGCTGCCCCAGGCCAGCCGCGACGCCTTCCGGTTTCTGCACGTCTCGACCGACGAGGTCTTCGGCACGCTGGCGGCGGGCGACCCGCCCTTCTCGGAGACGAACCAGTACCTACCCAACAGCCCCTACGCCGCCAGCAAGGCGGCGAGCGACCACCTCGTCCGCGGCTACCACCACACCTACGGGCTGCCGGTGCTGACCACCAACTGTTCCAACAACTATGGTCCCTGGCAGTTTCCGGAGAAGCTCATCCCGCTGATCATCGCCAACGCCCTCGCGGGCAAGCCGCTGCCGATCTACGGCGACGGCCGACAGATCCGCGACTGGCTCTACGTGGGCGACCACTGCTCCGCGATCCGCCATGTGCTCGAGTCTGGGCGGGCGGGCGAGGTCTACTGCGTCGGTGGCTCAAGCGAGAAGGCGAATATCGACGTCGTGCAGACGCTCTGCGGCATCCTCGACGCCGAGCGGCCGCGGGCCGACGGCACCCCCTACGCCTCGCTGATCACCTACGTGAAGGACCGGCCGGGACACGACCGCCGCTACGCGATCGACGCCCGGAAGATCACCGCCGAACTCGGCTGGCAGCCGGCGGAGACGTTCGAGACGGGCATGCGGCGGACGGTGCGCTGGTACCTCGATCACCAGGACTGGGTGGCCGACGTCACCAGCGGCGGCTACCGCGACTGGATCGCCAAGCACTACGGCGGCTGAGATCCGCTCCGCCGGAAGGAACCGCTGACGATCCTGCCGAAGGGGCACGCGAGGCCAGGTCGGAGCCGCACTCCTCGGCCGGCCCGCCGGCCCGCCAATTCGCGGCTCTGCACGGCAAAACTCGAAACCGCACTCGGCAAGCGGCTGCCCGAGTGGCAGGATGATGCACGATCTGTGGTGGCCACCCTGGCGGCCCAGTTCTCCCCATAGCGCGGTAGTGACCAAGGCATGCAGACACGCAAAGGCATCATCCTCGCCGGCGGCGCCGGTTCGCGGCTCCACCCCGTCACGCTCGCCGTTTCCAAGCAGCTGATGCCGGTCTACGACAAGCCGATGATCTACTACCCGCTGAGCGTGCTGTTGCTCGCGGGCATCCGCGAGATCCTCGTGATCTCGACGCCGCAAGACACCCCTCGGTTCCAGGAACTGCTCGGCGACGGCTCCGGCTGGGGCGTCGACATCCGCTACGCCGTGCAGCCGACGCCCGACGGCCTCGCGCAGGCCTTCATCATCGGCGCCGAGTTCCTGGCGGGCGGCCCCTCGGTGCTCGTGCTGGGCGACAACATCTTCTACGGCCACGGCCTCAGCGAACGGCTCAAGGAGGCAAGCCGGCAGACGACGGGCGCCACCGTCTTCGCCTATCCCGTCGCCGACCCGGAGCGGTATGGCGTCGTCGAGTTCGACGCGAGCGGCCGGGCCAAGTCGATCCACGAGAAACCGGCGGATCCGCAGAGCCGCTACGCCGTCACCGGCCTCTACTTCTACGATCCCGCCGTGGTTGAGATCGCCCGCACGATGAAACCGAGCCCCCGGGGCGAGCTGGAGATTACCGACGTCAACCGGGTGTATCTCGAGCGAAACCAGCTCGACGTGCAGGTGATGGGCCGCGGCGATGCCTGGCTCGACACCGGCACGCACGACAGCCTGCTCGAGGCCGGGCAGTTCATCCAGTCGCTGGAGAAGCGGCAGGGACTCAAGATCTGCTGCCCGGAGGAGATCGTCTGGCGAAACGGCTGGATCGATGACGACCAGCTCGAGCGGCTTGCGGCGCCCCTGGCCAAGAGCGGCTATGGCCGCTATCTGCTCGAGCTCAAGGATGAGGCGGCGCGATGAACCTGACAACGACGGCGATTCCCGGCGTGCTCGTGATCGAGCCCAGGGTCTTCGAGGATTCCCGCGGCCACTTCTTCGAGAGCTTCAACCACGCGGCATTCGAGCGGGCGATCGGCGGCCCCGCGGCGTTCGTGCAAGACAACCAGAGCTCCAGCCGCGCGGGCGTGCTCCGCGGACTGCATTATCAGACCGACCGGCCCCAGGGAAAACTCGTCCGCGTTGTCCGGGGCGCGATCTACGACGTCGCCGTCGACATCCGCCCGCAGTCGCCGGCCTTCGGCAGGTGGGTGGCCGTGGAGCTCTCCGCCGAGAACCGCCGTCAGCTCTGGGTGCCCGCCGGCCTCGCCCACGGCTTTCTCGTGCTCACCGACTCGGCCGAGGTGCTCTACAAGACCACCGACTACTACTCGCCCGCGGGCGAGCGATGCATCGTCTGGAACGATCCCACGCTCGCGATCGCCTGGCCGCTGTCCGCCGAGCCGGTCGTCTCCGACAAGGACCAGCAGGGCCTGTCGTTCGCTGCCGCCGTCCCCCGGTGAGGATCGTGCCGGTGAACGCGGCTGCGCCGGGCATTCGCCCACGCCCGCGGCTGGTTTTCTTGACTTGACCCCGGCCACAGGTAGGGTTGGGCTGAACGTCCGCTGTCGCGGCGTCAGTCCGCCCCACGCGTGCGCGATGAGCGAGTCCACCGCCTTCCCGCCAGCGCCCGTGCTCGTGATCACGGGCATGCACCGCTCGGGCACGTCGTTCGCGGCCTCGCTCCTCCACGACGCGGGGCTGTATCTCGGTGGGCGGATGCTCGCCCCGCATGCCAGCAATCCGCTGGGGCACTTCGAGGATCTCGAGTTCTACGAGTTCGACCGCCACCTGCTGCGGTCCCACGGCCTCTCCGATGACGGCTTCGTGAGCGGGGTTCGGGTCGAGCCCGGGCCGGCCTTTCGCAACCAGGCGGAGCCGCTCGTCGCAGCCCGCCGGGCGCTGGGGAAACCCTGGGGCTGGAAGGATCCGCGGACCGCGCTGCTGCTCGACTTCTGGGATTCGGTCATTCCCGACGCCCGCTACCTGTTTTTGTTTCGCGAGCCGTGGGACGTGGTCGATTCCCTCTACCGCCGGGGCGATCCGGTGTTCGAAGCCAATCCGTCGTTGGCCGTCGAGGTGTGGATGCACGTCAACCGGCTGCTGTGCGACTTCGCCCGTCGGCATCCCGCGCGAGTGCTGGTGCGGGAGGTGGGCCAGGTGGCCGCCGATCCGTCCGGCACCATTGGGGAGATCCGCACGCTGCTCGGTGTTCCCCTGGGCGAGCCGTCGACCACGTTTCATCCCGAGTGGCTCACGGCCGCCTCGCCAGACCGCGCCGCGCTACTCGCCCGCGGTTACCCAGCCTGTGTGACCCTGCTGGAGGAGCTCCGCGCACTCGGCGGCGGACCACACGCCGCGACGGCCACTCTGCCGCCACGCCTGGACCGAGTGACGCTGGACCGCGTGACCCTCGACCACGCTCTTGCCGAGTGGCAGCGCGTCCGCGGGCTCGAACGGCGGGCACGTGCCCTGGAGGCCGACGTGGCCACGGCCACCACACGCGCACACGATGCCGAGGCCGTGTCCCGGGAGGCCGAGTGTCAGCTCCACGATGCCCAGCGGCTGATGATGGCCACCGAGCAGGAGGTGACGACGCTCGCCGAGAGCGGCCACCAGCTCGCCGGGCAACTCAATGCCGCCCAGGCACACGCTCGCCAACTCGAATCCGCCGGCCTGGCAGCCGCCGCGGACCGCGACCACACCACCGCGGCGCAGGCTGAGCGGATCGCAGCCCTCGAAGCCACCGTCGCCGAACTCACCCGGAGCACGTCGTGGCGGGTGACCTCCCCGCTCCGCACGGCCGTGCGGCTGACCCGCTCCCACGGTCGACCGTTCGTCCATCGGCTCGCCGCCACCGGCCGGTTCGTCGCCGGCCGCCTCTCCTCGCCGGCGGCCATCCGCCGCTCGTTCGCCCGCGGTCTCGAGATCCTCAGCCGCGATGGACCCACCGGCCTCGTGCGGGCGGTTCGCGCGGCGCGGCGGCTCGACGAGCACCGCTCGGGCCCTGCCCAATCGCCCCACCAGCCGG
>QWQL01000214.1 GCA_003670825.1 Planctomycetota bacterium | reverse complement strand
TACTGCCTCGCCGGCGGCCGTTGCGAGGAAGCTGCCTCGATGCTCAGGCCGCTCGGGTACGACGTCCGGGCGCTCAAGTCCGGCTATCCGCAGCTCGTGAAGGCTGGCTTCCCCGCCGTCGTCGGCAAGTGACGAGCCGGTTCCCCATTCCCACATCATCACCGGAGACATCGCCATCAAGATCCAGCAGTACTACCTCGCCTGCCTGTCGCATGCGTCGTACATGATCAGAGTGGAAAAGGTGTCCGCCGGCGCGCGTGCGTGGCCCGCGTACATGATCTGCACCGAGGGAAGCCGGCCGAAGGTGAAGTCGAGACGCCGGTTGAGCCCGCAGGGGCCGAGCCCCACGATCTGGCCGACGCTCAAGCCACGCGCGACGAGCTTAACGCTGAGTTCGGACGGCTTGATGAACTTCGCCGGATCGTGCGTGCCCCGCGGCAGCAGCCCCAGGACACTCTCGCCCACATGCACGATGACGAAAGCCGCGAGCATCGTGCGGTTGATGGTGTCGAACAGGAACAAGCCGCCGGGCTTCAGCACGCGGGCGATCTCGTCGAGCACGCGGTCGAGGTCAGCGACGTGTTCGAGGACATCGACGCAGACGACGCAGTCGACGCTCCGATCAGCGAGAGGGATCGCCTCGCCGCCGCCGACGCGATAGTCGATCCCCAGCCCTTCTTCTGCGGCATGGGCCATCGCGGCCTCGACTGCCGCCGCGATGGGGTCGATGCCGATCACGGTCGCCCCCCGCTTCGCCAGCGCCTCCGACATGAAGCCGCCGCCGCACCCCAGGTCGAGAACGGTCATGCCGTGCCAGGTGCCGACGACCCCGTCGAAATGGGTGAGGCGGGCAGGCACGAGGTTGTGCAAGAGCCGCAGGAACCGCTGCGACCCGTCCCACCAGTTGGGTGCGTAGGTGCGATAGATGGAAAGGTCATTTCGCATCGCATATGCCCGGATCAGAGTCGGCCGCCGCCATGTCACTCATGGCCCGGCCCGACGCATCACGACCGCTGCATTGTGCCCGCCAAAGGCCGACGACTGCGAGACGGCCCAGGTGAGCCCGGCGTCGGTCGATTTTCGGGCGAAGTTCAGCGGCCGTACCGGATCCTCCAGGTTCACGCAGCCGTGCACCTTCTGATCGCGGAGTGACAGGGCAGTCATCGCGACTTCGATCGCCCCGCTCGCGCCAATGCAGTGGCCGGTGAGCGACTTCGTGGCGCTGACGAGCGGCCGTGATCCGAAGAGCCCTTCGATGACGGCCGATTCCACGTCGTCATTGACGATCGTCCCGGTTCCATGGGCGTTGACATAGTCGACGTCGTCCGCGGCGATCCCGGCGTCGGCGAGCGACAGACCGATGGCCCGCGACAGTTGCCGTCCAGTCGGTTCCATGATCATCATGCTGTAGGCATCGAACGACTCGCCGTACCCGACGATCTCGGCGTGTATCCGGGCGCCCCGTCGGTGGGCGTGCTCCCACTCCTCGCAGACGAGCACCGCCGCGCCCCCCTCGGCGAGCAGGAATCCCGTGCGACCGCGGTCGAACGGGCGGTTGGCGGTCTCCGGACGATCGACGACGGAGGCCAGCGTCTTGGCGGTGTCAAACGCCCTGAACACACTGCCAAACGGGTCGCCCACGAACTCCGCTCCGCCACAGAGAACCATGTCGGTGTCGCCGCCTCGGATCGACCGCAGGGCCTGGCCCACCGCCGCGGTTCCGGCGGCGCAGGCGAGGGCGCACGTCGTGTTCGGCCCCCGCAGGGAGTAGCGGATGCCGAGCGTGGCCGACACCGCGTTCGGCATGATCATCGACACGGCGAACGGATTGAACCGCTTCGGGAGCGACGCGAGCAGCGTGTCGAGGGCGTCGGAGGCGGGATCCGGGGTCTCCGGTGTGCCGCGTGACGCAAGCGGTTGAATCGGCGTGAGGAGATGGCTGTTTTGCGACTCGATCAGGGTGGTGATGCCGCCCCCACCGCTGCCCATGCAGACGCCGGCCCGTTCATCATCGATACCCGCCAGCCGCCAGATGCCGCGCTTCGCGTCCACCAGCGACGCCTCCAGTTTGGCATCGGCCAGCGCCTCCCGGGCCGCGACGATCGCGAGCATGACCGCTCCATCGAGCCGCATCGCCTCGAGCGGCGTGATGCCCGCCGCCGCGAAGTCCACGGTCGGCAACGGCGCCCAGACGGTCGATTGAAACCCACTCCAGCGCCGCCACTGGTCGGGAATCGGCGCGACGGCCGCCTGGCCCGCGAGGCAGGCGCTCCAGCACTCGGGTGCCGTGGTGCCCGTGGGCGACACCATGCCGATGCCGGTGACCGCCACCCGCCGCCGGCTCATGAAAGCCCCTGCTCACCGATCCGCAGGCTGACGTAGTCGACGACCTCCTCGACCGTGCAAAACCTGGCGGCCTCCTCATCGGAAATCTTGCCCTTGAACTCGCGTTCCAGCGCCATCACCAGCATGACCGCGTCGACCGAGTCGGCACCGAGATCCTCCCGCAGCCGGCTGCTGGCCGCCACGGGGCAGGATTCGAGCCCGAGGACGTCGCGGATCACCGCCCCAACCCGCGCTGCCACGTCTGCGGAAGGCGGTGATGCCGGGTCTGACACGTCTGTCTCCAGGGAGTGATCATTCCGCGCACGACCGTGCCGCGAAACCCGCGAGTTTACACGCCACGGGGGTGCCGGTCGAAGCGCCTGGCCGCGGCCCTTTCAGACCACCCGCGCGACCATCGCCGCGGCCGTAAGACCCGGTCCAAAGGCGAGGCTGACGACCAGCGTGCCCTGCTTGATATCTGGGTCGCGCAGGATGCGATCCCAGATCTGCGGCACCGTGGCCGAACTCTTGTTGCCCCCTTCGCGGAGTGCATCCTTGCTGAGCGCGATCTGATCCTTCGAGAGCCGCAGGCAGCTGCCGACGAGGTCGACGATCGCCGGGCCGCCTGGATGGATCACCCAGATGATGTCACCCTTGTCGGACTGGAGGTCGAGGCCGGCATCCCGCAGCAGGGTACCGATGAACTCCTCCGCATGGGCGGCGATGAGCCGCGGCACATCGATCGAGAGTGTCATCTCGAATCGGTTGACGATCGGCCTCCAGGTCATGGCTTCCAGGGAACGCGGGATCGTGGTATCCGCATACCGCAGCACCTCGAGGCCGCGTCCCGGCCACGACCGAAACGCGTCGTCCGTGAACGCCGAGTAGCGGATGAAGCCGTCGGCGAACAGGCTGTCGCAGATGATGTGCTCGGCGTCGAGGCAGTCGGGGGCCACGTGGATCGAGCAGATCTCGGTGTGCGCGATGTCGACCCGCCCGCCGGCCCTCGCCAGCCCGCTCTGCGCCGCCGCCAGGGAACCGGCGGCCATCCGCACCGCGGGGAACGCGCCGTAGCAGCCCTGGTGGTAGCAGTGGCTGACGGAGGTGTGAAACCAACCCCTCTCGGAGACCAGCTCGTGCACCGGACTGGGCAGCCGGTAGCCAGTGGTCGAAACGTGGATCAACTCGCCGGGGGCGTCGTCCACGTCGGGATACATCTTTTCGAGCGCCGCCCGAGCGTGCTCTCGGAAAATCGCCAGCCGGTCGTCGATGTCGGGTCCACCGGCCTTCGCCAGGAACGTGCTGGTGAAGGGGATCGTGGCGAAATCAAGGTCGGCGGGATCCTTGGCGGCCTCCGTGTCCGGCAGGACCGATATCCGCCGAGAGTCGATGTGTTTGGGGGAAACGCCGTACTTCTCCCATGCCGCTCGAATCGTGCCGGCCGCCGCATTCGCCGCGCTCCGCCCGCTGCTCCCGCCGTTCGACGTGGCCACGAACTCGGCGAAGCGGATCGAGATCTCGCGGAGCTTGTCCTGCTTGACCGGTTCGGTCAGGTAGACAGGCCGGAAATCGGACAGCACGACACCCATGCAATCTCCGCTCACGACGTTCTTGGTATCGGGGAACCATTGATCTGCCGTCGCCTCACTGGCCACCGCAGGGCTCTCAACCGTGCCATCTCGCTCAGAGAATACGCCACGCGCACGTTCGGTGCAAAAAGCTCCAGCCGCAGTCAAAATCTGGAAGCCGGTGAGCGGCAGCCCTCACGATCAACCTATTTTTCCCATCGTCGGCAGCAGAGCGGTGCGATTGCGTGAGGGTAGGCGACTGTATCGGACTGACTGGATCTACAACGGAAGCGCATCGTAAAGCACCGAATTGAGCAGGCGTACGTTGCAGTCTCGGCTATTTCCTCTTGCGGCACTCACGCACGGATCACGGTGGCATGCGAAAAATAGGCTTCGTCTGTACCGTCTTGCTGATGGCTGCCCCACTGCTGGGCGTGGCTGGTGCAGCCGAAGCTCTTGATTCCCTGGATCTCGGTGCCTTCGCCCCGTTCGATGCAGGGGCTGAGGCGGCGTACGAGTCGGATCCGTTCGTGCCGTTCTACGATCCATCCGCAGTCATGCCGTCAAGCCCATCGGGGGGTATGGCCCGCGCGATTTCCAGTCAATCAGCCCGCCAGTTCTACGTGAGCAGCATCGTTGGCGGATCGTTCCTGGTGGTGACCGCCGACAACAGCCCGTCATCCATTCTCACGGCTGGCGGCGCGGTGGGCGTCGCGATCGATCGGTCCAACGGCCGGCTGCGAGTCGAGCTCGAGGGACGATATCGCGACCCCATCGAACAGACGTATCTCGGGTTCAACAGGGAGCCGCCGCGGGACATTCCCGGACCGGGGCCCGTTCCCCCCAAGCCGGACCTCATCGGCACGATGGAAGCCAAGGCCTATGGCGGGTGGTCAGCGATGGCCAACGTCTGGCGTGACTTCCAGTTCACCGATCACCTCGACCTCTATGGGGGGGGCGGCATCGGTGCGGCCGGCTTTAACACCTCGTTTCAGCAGATCGACACGGCAGAGCCCGCTCCGATTGCCTACGAATACCGCACCTCCTATGCTTGGCAGCTCGGACTCGGTGGCATCTGGAACATCAACGACCGTGTCGCGGTCGATCTGAGCTACCGGGTATTCGGTGTCGGGTGGTCCATCACTGCGGATGATCTCGCCTACGGTTTTCTCCGCACGGAAGTGCTTCTCTCTCTACGGATCTACGAGCCATTTCGAGGATTGATGCGTTGATGCAGGCGATGATCATCCCCGGAGCCATGCCCGCGCTGCTCCCGAGTTCATGGTCATGATCGTCTCGCCTGGCATGCCGCCGATGGATCTCGGTGCAAAGGACTCGATCCGCAGCCACTATGACCTGGCAACGCCCTTCTATCGACTGTTCTGGGGGCCGCACATCCATCACGGCCTCTGGTCGGCGGAAGACGCCGTCCGCGAGCGCCCGCACGTCTCGCCCCGAGCGGCACAGGAAGCCCTCACCGACTCGCTAGCCACGCTGGCGGACATCCAGCGCGGCCAGCACGTCCTCGACGTGGGCTGCGGCATGGGGGGATCGTCGATCCGCCTTGCCAGGCAGCGACACTGTGAAGTGACCGGCATCACGCTCAGCGGTGTGCAGCGGCGTTGGGCCTCGATGGCAGCGCTGCTCAACGGCGTGACGAGGTCCGTCCGGTTTCGCCGCGTGGATGCCGAACTGGTGACCTTCGAGCCTACGAGCTTCGATGTCGTCTGGAGCATCGAGTGCACGGAGCATCTGTTCGACAAGGGGGCGTTTTTCCGCCGAGCAGCCGGCTGGCTCCGGCCCGGCGGCCGGATGGCCATCTGTGCGTGGCTGGCGGCCGATGATGCCGATCGCCCCGGGCTGCGCGAGCAGGTAGAGGCGGTCTGCGACTCCTTCCTCTGCCCATCGCTGGGCAGTTTCTCGGACTACACGGGCTGGATGACCGCGGCCGGGCTCCAGGTGGAGCATACTGAGGACTGGACGGCCCGCGTCGCCCGGACGTGGGAACTCTGCGATGAGCGCGTGCGTCGGTGCGGTCTGCCGTGGCTGGCACGCTCCATCGATATGCGGCAGGCTACATTCCTGGATAACTTCAAAACGCTTCTCGACGCCTACCGCTCCGGGGCCATGCACTACGGATGCATCGTGGCCCGGCGACCGGAAACGGCGGCGTGACGCAGGGTCGCACCGTCCCCTCGCCCTCATAGCCAGGAACGTCGCAGCGATGAGCAGGTTTTTCGGAATTACTTTCGGGCTGGCGACACACGTCCTGTTCGCCTTCACCGTCTGGCACCTGTTCTGGTTCTTGAAAGGACCACTGCCGGACGATCTCCGGGCAGCGCCTCTTGGGCTCGGCGCGGCACTCGGAGTCGACACGCTGCTATCGCTGGTGTTCGCGGTGCCGCACAGCGTGTTTCTCTTGCCGTCGGTGAGGCGCAGGCTCGTGTCGGCCGGCATTCCCTCGCCCTTCTACGGCTGTTTCTACTGCGTGGTCACCTGTGCCGTGCTCTTGCTGACGATCTTCTGCTGGCAGCCCACCAGCGTGGTGGCCTGGCGTTGGCCCGCTCCCTTCGACGGCGTCGTGTCGGCGGCCTTCGCGGCGTCGTGGGCCGCGCTCTTTTACAGCCTGTACATCACAGGCCTCGGCTGGCAGACCGGCTGGACCCCCTGGTGGCATTGGGCCCGCGGTCTCCCGCAGCCGAAGCGGGTGTTCGTCGAACGCGGGGCCTACCGCTTCCTGCGGCATCCGGTGTACCTGAGTTTCCTGGGCCTGATCTGGTTCGCGCCGCTGGTGACGCTCGACCGCGTCGTGTTGATCGCCGTCTGGTCGACGTACATCTTCGTCGGCAGCGCGCTCAAGGATGGCCGCCTGGTGCACTTCATGGGCGACACCTACCGTGACTACCAGGCACGGGTGCCGGGGTATCCGGGCGTGGGGTTCGGGCCGCTGGGGCGGGTGCCGCCGCGCCTAATGGCAGACCGTGACGCGATCGGGGCCGCTTCCAGATCGTAATCGAGCGCGACAGGACTCTCACTCGACAGCTGGGGTGCCCTCCCCTCCTCGAATCGGCGGTAGGCGAGCCGGGCGTCATGCGTCGGCTCCCGCGAGCACTTCCGCGAGGTGGATCGTCCGCGGCTGCTTGCCATTCCGAAGGGTAACTGGGCCTGGGAATCCCCGCGCCCACCGGTACGGTAGGCACCAGTCAGCCAGCAGCCCGGGCCCGCACGCGACTCATCGAGCGGAGAACGCTGGCGGAAGTGCCATTGGCCGGGCTAGTGCTTCGTCAAGTCTTGATTTGCGGGTAAAGGAACTTGAGTTTTCCGCGGGCGTCTTTGACTTTCATCTGCCAGTTGACGCCACGTTGCCTCGCATTAGCGTCCGTGGACCAAGCAGACAGTTCCGATTGCAACTTCGGCAGGGCTCCGAACCTTCTTCCGGAGACGCATTGCCTTGTCAGAGAGCTGAGTTCGTTCTCGGCGATGTTCAGCCAACTGCCGTGCTTCGGTGTTTGACAGAAGTGAAGTCGCCTCACGATCGCTCGAGCTCGCGACGGCGGGAAAGCCTCGTAGAACGCGCCGATGGTGTGGGTATTGAGGTTGTCGCACACGACCGTCACCATTGAACACTTGCGATAGCGGCCCTCCATCAGTCGGGCCATCTCGATCGCCCAATCCAGTTTGGTCTTGGTCGGTCTCGCCGTCGCTTCACGCCAACCCGCCAGCGGTTCCGTAAACATGAAGATGCTCGCCGTGCCAGCACGCTCATACTCATAGTCGATCCGCTTCGCGTGCCGCCGTGTGGCCGGGATCGGTTCACGGGTTTCCTTGATGAGTTGAACGGGTTGCTCGTCCATACACAGCACGGGATGGGTCGGATCGTATGCTTTTTCGTAGGTGTCGAGCACCATCTCCATCGAAGCAACGAACTCCGCATCGGCATTGGGCGGGATGACCCAGTATTCGATCTTGCGGTTCGTCATTCCGTTTTTTTTAGGGTACGGCGCACGGTTTCATGGCTGATGGAGTTTGCAATCTCAAGTGCGACGACACGCTTTGCTAAGAGCCGCAGGCTCCAGTTGGCATACCCCTTGGGAGGCGGGCCCAACCGGAGAGCAATTAACTGAGCCTCCTGCTTGCCGCTGAGAAGTTTTTCCGTCGGCGGCTTCTCCCGCTGTTTTCCATGCAGAACTTGTTCGAAACCCCCGGTTACAAACCGCTCTCGCAGTTTCTCAACGGTACGAGATCGGCTATCAAACGCCTCTGCGATTCGCTCATCTGTCCAGGCCGGACCGGCCTCATCGGCTTTCAGGAGCATCTGCGCTCGCCGGACCTTCTGGCTCGACCCGGTGAGCTTCGCGATAACCTCCCGCAAAATCTGGCGTTCCTTTGCCGTCAACCGTACGACATACTTCTTACGCATGGGGCACCTCCGTGTTGCCCGCAGTATCCTAATTTCAGTGCCCTACTCAAAGCCCAAAGTTTAGCCGTGACAGAGCACTAGCCTTCACTCCGGCACAAATAGCTCCGCCGGAGACAGTGCTGCCGACGGGAGGGCGAGGGGGCTGACGAACTCGTCACCGCGGTGCGTGGATCGCGTCTCGTAGGCACCCGACCGCGGATCCCGAAACACGATCACGCCCCGGCTCACCAGATCGATGACCCAATAGTCGGCGATGCCCGCCGCGGCATAAAGGCCGGCCTTCACCGTGGTGTCGAAGTCGAGACTCGTGTCTGCCACTTCGATCACGAGCGACACATCCTCCGGCAGTGGCCGGCGGTCGGCGTACCGGCGGAGCTTCACCCAGGCGAGATCGGGCTGCGGGGCGCTCTCGGAGCCAGGAATGGCCAGCGGGTTTTGAACACGCACAAGCCATACAGCGGAGCCGATCGCAAGCTGGCTCCAGCGGGCAAGCCAATCCACGGCATCCGCATGGCGATCTCCAATCGGCGACATCATGTGCAAATCCCCCGCGATCAACTCCAACGGTTGCGGCTCGGTCGGGTCAAACACCCCCGCCGCGATCATGCGGTCATACATGTCGAGCGTGACAGCCCCCCGTCGGCGAGCCGTCGCGGGACGATCTTCCCGGGCCTGTGTTTCGGAATGCTCGACAGTGCTCATGCCATTCCTCCGAAGGCCAGTGTACCAGCGTCCCCCCTGGCCTCCGCGTTGCGATGAAATCGGGGACGGGAGCGATTGTTGGTAGCCGTGAAAAACCGCTCCCGTCCCGGATTTCTCCGGATAGCATTTCGCCACGGCCTCGACGGGCAACCTGCTGATCACGCTCTGGGGCTGGTGGCTTCTCTGCCGGATCGTGCGGCAGGAAGTCCGCGGGTGTTGCTCCAGGGCCCGGATGTGGCACAATCCGGCGTCATTCCAGCGTCATCTTGGCAGTCTGTTTCATCCCCGCGGAGCCTCGTCGCATGCCCCGTCCCGTCACGCTGTTCACCGGCCAATGGGCCGACCTTCCGCTGGAAGATCTCGCCCGCAAGGCCCGCGACTTCGGCTACCAGGGCCTGGAGTTGGCCTGCTGGGGAGACCACTTCGACGTCACCCGCGCCCTCAACGAGAGCGGCTACTGTGCCGCCAAGCGGGATGTGCTCGAGCGGCACGACCTCGCCGTCTACGCGATCTCCAACCACCTCGTCGGCCAGGCCGTCTGCGACCGGATCGACGAGCGTCACAAGTCGATTCTCCCGCCGCATGTCTGGGGCGACGGCGACCCGGCGGGTGTCAATCGGCGGGCTGCGGAGGAAATGAAAAACACCGCCCGCGCCGCCCAGAAACTCGGTGTGTCGGTGGTCAATGGCTTCACCGGCTCGTCGATCTGGCACCTGCTCTATTCGTTCCCGCCGGTCTCCGACGCGATGATCGACGCCGGCTTCGCCGAGTTCGCGGAGCGGTGGCACCCGATTCTCGACGTGTTCGCGGAGTGCGGCGTGCGGTTTGCTCTGGAGGTGCACCCCACGGAGATCGCCTTCGATATCTTCACGGCGCAGCGGGCCCTCGACGCCCTCGGTCGCCGTGAGGAGTTCGGCTTCAACTTCGACCCCAGCCATCTCCACTGGCAGGGTGTGAGTTCGGTGGAGTTCATCCGCACGTTCCACGACCGCATCTACCACGTGCACGTGAAAGACGCGATCGTCACGCTCAACGGCCGCACCGGCATCCTCGGCAGCCACATCAACTTCGGGGATCCACGCCGGGGTTGGGACTTCCGCTCACCGGGCCGCGGCGGGGTCGATTTCGAGGAGATCGTCCGGGCGCTCAACCAGGCCCGCTACGAGGGTCCGCTGTCGGTCGAGTGGGAAGACTGCGGGATGGACCGCGAGCACGGAGCCGCTGAGGCGGCCAGGTTCGTGAAAAATCTCGACTTCTCACCGAGCAACCGGCAGTTCGACTCGGCGTTCGCGGAGTCGTGAACCGCGGCGACCGGCAGGAGGGCGGGATGTGGCGGCGGTCACCACGGCCGGGCAGGCTCGCGCTGGCCGTGGGGGTCGTCGTCGTGGCCGCGACGGTCGCGGCTGCAGGTCCGACCGGTCCGCCGCCCAGGAGTCTGCCCGACCTCGACGCGGCGTTTGCCGGCGCAGCACGGGAACTCGCCCGCCGCGCCACGGCGGAAGGACACGATGACCTGGCCACGCTGATTTCCGACTGGCCGCTGCCCGCGGTGGCCGAGCGACAGGTCGTGGTGGCGATCCCCTCCCGCATCGAGACGCCGGCGGCCATCGACACGCCTGGTGAGCGGGCGATCTGGAGCGACTTCCTGGCCGCCCGGCGGACGCGAGCCGAGGGACTCTTCGCGCATGCGGTGCTCGAGTCCCGCGCCCACGCACGCACGCCAACCCGGGAGGAACTCGCCAAGCCGGCCGAGGCAACCGCGGCCCCGCTGGCCCAACGATCCTCCGAGGCGGTGCGGTTGCTCCACCTCGCGCTCCGCGACGATCCCGACCATGCCCGCGGCCGTGAGGCTGGGGGATGGGTTCGGCGCGACGCCGAGTGGCTCGCGCCGGAGGCGGCCAAGCAACTCGACCGCGGCGAAGCCTACGATCCGGCCTACGGCTGGATGCCAAAGGCGAAGCTCCAGCGGTATCGGGCGGGCGAGCGCTCCGACCGCGGCCGGTGGGTGGCGGCCGACGACGACGAGCAGCGGCCGCGGGACGTGAAGCACGGCCGGGAGTTCCACTCCGACCACTGGGAGATCGTCGGCACCGCCAGCCTCGCCGACGCTGCGGCGCTCGCCCTTCGGCTTGAGGAAACCCGGCACGTCTGGCGGCAGGTCTTCGGCGGCTTCGCCCTGGAGCCCAAGGATCTGGAGAAGCGGCTGGAGGGTCGGGGCCGCGCCGCTCCCCAACCGCCCCACTCGGCGATCCTCTGCGCCGGTCGCGGGCAGTACGTGACCGAACTGGAGCCACTGGAGCCGCTGATCGGCAAGACCAACGGCATCTACTGGCTTCCCACCAAGACGATCTGGTTCTTCGCCGACGCCGCCGGGGATCCGCCCGAGCCGAATCCGACCACGATCCACCACGAGGCGACGCACCAGCTGTTTGCGGAGGCGCGTGCCGACGTGAGCAAAGTGCGGCAGCTGGCGGGCGAGCGGTGTGGCTTCTGGGCGATCGAAGCCGCGGCGTGCTACCTCGAGACGATCGAGCCCACCTCATTCGGCTGGATCGTCGGCGGCCGCGACGCGGGAAGAGTGCCCGCCGCGAAGGAGCGGCTCGACGACGGGTTTCAGGTGCCGCTGGAGGAGCTCTGTCGCCTCGGCCGCAAGGCGTTTCAGAGCGACGACCGCCTGCCGCAGCTCTACAGCCAGATCGCCGGCCTCGCCGACTTTTTCATGAACGCCGCCGAGGGCCGCTACCGAGAGTCGTTCCTGGAGTATCTCGTCCGCGTCTATTCCGGGACGGCCGACCCCGAAACGCTCTCCCGCCTCTGCCGGAAGCCCTACGCCGAACTCGACGCCGACTACCGCCGCCACCTGCTGCGGTGACCTCGATTTGACGCGGTTTTCTGAGGCCTTTTACACTCCCCGCCACCGTCACCAGCAGCCAGGAGCTCCCATGCCCACCGCCGACCTCGACCGCCTCGCCATCGACACGATCCGCACCCTCTCCATGGACGCCGTCGAGGCCGCCAAGAGCGGTCATCCGGGCACCCCGATGGCCCTGGCGCCGGTCGCCTTCACCGTGTGGAAGGACTTCCTGCGATACGACCCGGCTGACCCCGCCTGGCCCAATCGCGACCGCTTCGTGCTCTCCTGCGGCCACGCGTCGATGCTTCTCTACTCGCTGATCCACCTCGCCGGCATCCGCCGCGCGGGTGGGGCGCCGGCCGTGTCGCTCGACGAGATCAAGAAGTTCCGCCAGCTCGACAGCGTGTGTGCCGGCCACCCCGAGCACCACATGACCGCCGGCATCGAGACGACCACCGGCCCCCTGGGCCAGGGCTGCGGCAACTCGGTCGGCATGGCGATCGCCTCGAAGTGGCTTGCCGCCCGCTACAACCGTCCTGACCATGTCGTCTTCGACTACGACACCTACGTGCTGTGCAGCGACGGCGACCTGATGGAGGGCGTGGCCTCCGAGGCGGCGTCGATCGCCGGCCACCTCGGCCTGGCCAACCTCTGCTGGCTCTACGACGACAATGAGATCACGATCGAGGGGGAGACGCACCTCGCCTTCACCGAGGATGTCGGAAAGAAGTTTGAGGGCCTCGGCTGGCGGGTCGAGCGAGTTGCCGACGCCAATGACACCGCCGCGCTCACCAAGGCGCTCGAGGCCTTCAGGGCCGAGCAGCAGAAGCCCACACTCGTGATCGTGAAGAGCGTGATCGGCTACGGGGCCCCGAAGAAGGCCGGCTCGCATGAGTCGCACGGATCGCCGCTGGGCGCCGACGAGATCAAGGGGGCCAAGGCGGCCTACGGCTGGCCTGTCGACGAGTCGTTCCGGGTGCCGGCCGAGGTGCCGGCCCACTTCGCAGCCACGATGGCCACCCGCGGCGCGCGGGCCAACGCCGCCTGGAAGAAGACGCTCTCTGCCCTGACCACGGCCGACGCAGCCCTTGCGACCGAACTGGCCGACTTTCTCGCCGGCCGGCTTCCGGCCGGCTGGGACACGTCGATCCCCTGCTTCCCGGCCGACCCCAAGGGGCTCGCCAGCCGGGTGTCGAGCGGCAAGGTGATTCAGGGGATCAGCGGCACGGTGCCCTGGTTCTTGGGCGGCTCCGCCGACCTTGCGCCGTCGACGATGACGCTCGTGCCGGCCGCCGGCGACTTCGGCCACGGCAGCTATGCGGGCCGCAACTTCCACTTCGGCATCCGCGAGCACGGAATGGCATCGGCCTGCAACGGGATGGCGCTCTCCGGCCTGCGTCCGTACTGCGCCACCTTCTTCGTGTTTCTCGACTACCTGAAGCCGGCGCTGCGGCTCTCGGCCCTCGGGCAGCTCGGAGTGATCTACGTGCTCACCCACGACTCAATCGGGCTCGGTGAGGACGGCCCCACCCACCAGCCGATCGAGCAACTTGCCAGCGCCCGCGCGGTGCCCGGCCTCTCGGTGTTCCGTCCTGGCGATGCCAACGAGGTAACCGAGACCTACCGCGTGGTGATGCAGCGGAGCGACCGTCCCGCGGTCATCGTGCTCTCGCGGCAGAACATCCCCACGCTCGACCGCTCGGCTGGCTACGGCTCGGCTGGCGGCACGGCCCGTGGTGCCTACACCCTCAAGGATGCGGCCAACGGGAAGCCCGACTGCATCCTGATCGGCACGGGCAGCGAGGTGACTATCTGCCTCGATGCCGCGGTGAAGCTCGCCGAAGAGGGCGTGCACGCCCGCGTGGTGAGCATGCCGAGCTGGGATCTCTTCGAGGAGCAGGATGCCGCCTACCGGGAGAGCGTGCTTCCGGCGGCCGTGACCGCCCGCGTCGCCTGCGAAGCGGCCTGCGGCTTCGGCTGGGAACGGTGGATCGGCACCCGCGGCGTGTTCGTGGGGATGAAGGGCTTCGGCGCCTCGGGCCCCGCCCCCGCGCTCTACAAGCACTTCGGGATCACCCCGGAGGGTGTTGCGGCCGCAGCGAAGACGTCGCTGGCCGCCAGCTGACCAGGGTCTGCTGCGAATGCCGGAGGCAGTGAGCCGCCGGTGGAAGCCCGCCGGGAGAAAACCTGCGGCGACCTTACGGCTGGTGGTGCGAGTCGCCGATCACGGCGTCCTCGGCATCTTTGCCGGCACGGAAGTCACCGTCGTGGTTGCGGTAGAGATGATCGTCACGGTGCAGCGCATCGTGCTCGAACTGCTCGATGTGACCATCCTCGAAGAGAACGTGGTGGATGCCCTTGGGGTGGTTATCGCTCTTCTCACCACTCTCGTTGGGAGCGTCGGCGAGAAGGGGATGGTGGGCCCGGCGCTGGTTGCGGTTGGGCTGGAGCACGCCGGCCGCGTCGCGGTGGCCGAGCGTGTAGCCGTAGTCGCCCCCCATCGACCGCACCAGTTGCTCGAACTCAGGCGTGCCCACCGCGGCCTTGAGTTCCTCGAGCGACGGCACACGAAAACGACCCTGCCGGGCAAACTCCGAATCCGCCGTCAGCACCGTGCCGTCGTCGGCCACGAGCCGATGCTCCGAGACGAGCGTCGGCGCGTAGAGCCCAGCCCGCGAGAGCGGCCCCTCTCCCGGAGGCGAGGGAAACATGCGATGAGCCTCGGCGTAGCCCTGCAGCGATCCGGCGAGCGACTGCATGTTTCGCTGCGTCCGTCGGGCCCGAGCGTCGGTGATCGATTCCAGGAGCAAGGGCGCCACCAGCACGCACGCCGCGAGTGCCGACGCCGCGATCACGACCCGGTCGAGCCACTGCCGGGCCGACGATCCCCGCCAGGTGCCGTCGTCGCCGAGCGGCCGTTCTGCCGGCCGTGTGACCGAAGGCATGAATCCCGCGTCGGGAGCGGTCTGCGCTGCCACGAAGGCGAGCGTCCGTTGTGCTAAGCCGGCAGGAGCCGCAAAGGGCATCCTGTCATGTGCCAGCGGCTCAAGGGCCCGCCTGATCAGCTCGAGATCCCTCCGCAGGCCAGCGCCCTGCACG
>QWQL01000027.1 GCA_003670825.1 Planctomycetota bacterium | reverse complement strand
GTCGACCTCGACGCCATCGGCGCCGATCTCGCGCGCACGCTTGAAGGCCCCGAGTTTCTGCCGCTTGAGGATCATCCAATCGCAGACGCCGACGGGAAACGCCGGCAGCGGCGGCGGTTCCGCGGCACGGAGCGTCAGTGCCGCGCAGCTGGCGGCGGTGGCGAAGAAGCGGCGGCGGGAGCAGGTAGGCATCGGCAAACCTCAGGGAAAAGGGCCTTTTGTACGCGAAATCTCCGCGTCCGGCACGGCCATCGGGAACGTTGGCACGCGCGGCGGGGACGCGACCGGCGGCCGCGTCGCGGAAGGCTGCGGCGACACGAGTGATAAACCCCGCTCGCACGACACGTCACGGATTGCCTGGGCGAAGCTGCTGGCGCGGGTGGGCGAGGGTTTTCCCCTCGAGTGCCTCATGCGTTGGCGACATCCGACTCATCGCGTTCATCACCAAACCGGGAACGATCCGGAAGATCCTCTCGCACCTCGGCGAGCCGATCAGCCGCCACGTTGGGCTCGGACGATGCATGGCGAGTAGCACAGATGTCGACCTGTGCCAGATGTGACTCAGGTTGAAAATCTGCGCTACGGATACGGGCCCCTGCAAACCCGCTCTCGCGATGCGTGTTTCATGCGAGGACGTCGGTCATCACCTCACCGGCGACGTCGGTGAGCCGCATGTCGCGGCCACTGAAGCGGTAGGTGAGCCGCGTGTGGTCGATGCCGAGGAGATGCAACATGGTGGCGTGCAGGTCGTGGATCGTGAACTTCTTTTCGACCACGCGATAGCCGTAGTCGTCGGTGGCGCCCACGACGCCGCCGCCCTTTACTCCGCCGCCGGCCATCCAGATCGAGTAGGCCTGCGGGTTGTGGTCGCGGCCGTCGGTGCCCTGGGCGAAGGGGGTTCGCCCGAACTCGCCCGCCCAGACCACGAGGGTCGAATCGAGGAGACCGCGAGCCTTGAGATCGCGGATCAACGTCGCGATCGGCTGATCGACGGCTCGGGCGTTGTTTTGATGCCCCTTCCGCAGGCCGCCGTGTTGATCCCAGCGATCGGCCCCCGTGTTGGGGCAGGTCAGCTCCACGAACCGCACGCCCCGCTCGACCATTCGCCGCGCCAGCAGGCATTCGGCGGCGAAGATCCGGGTGGGCTCGTAGTCAGACTCCAGGCCGTAGGCCCGCTTCGTGGCGGCCGTCTCGCCAGCGAGGTCTAGGAGCGCAGGCACTTCAGTCTGCATCCGGTAGGCGAGTTCTTGGTTGGCGATGGCGCTCTCGAGCGCATCGGGCGCCGCGGTGCCAGTGGCGAGCGACGCGGCGAAGCCGCGGTCGAGGAGGCGGGCGAGCTCGAGCACGGCCGGCTGGTGGGCGGCCGACGTCTCCTCTGGCCGGACGTTTGCCAGCCCCGCCGCGGTCGGCTTGATGATCGAGCCCTGATAGGTGGCCGGTAGAAACCCGTTGGTGAAGTTGTCGAGACCGCCCGGCGGGATCAGGCCACCGTTGATCACCATGTAGCCAGGCAGGTTGTCGTTGTCGCTGCCGAGGCCGTAGGTCGTCCACGCCCCCATGCTCGGCCGCCCCTGCAGGCCGCTGCCGGTGTGGAGGAAGTAGTTGGCGTTGGTGTGTTCCGGAAACTCGCTCGTCATCGAGCGGATCACGGCGAGGTCGTCGATGACCGAGCCCATGTGCGGGAAGAGGTCGCTTACGGGCGTGCCGCTGGCGCCGTAGTGTTTGAACTCCCACGGGCTCGGCAGGATCGTGCCGACGTTGTTGAACTGGGTAGCGTCTACCTTGAAGAGCGAGTGGGGGCTCTTGCCGGCGTCCTGCTTGAGCCGGGGTTTTGGGTCGAAGCTGTCCACCTGGGAGACGCCGCCGTCCATGTAAAGAAAGATCACGCTCGTCGCCCGGGCCGCATGGTGGAGCGCGGAGAGCGTGCCCGTGGAGGCAGCCCGTGCGGCATCGCGGTGGAGCAGGGCCGCGGCCGCGACGGCCCCGAAGCCGGTGCCGGCTTGCCGGAGGAGATCGCGGCGGCTGAGCGGCAGGCCGCGGAAGCGACGGCAGTGGTGGTGGGAGCGAGGCATGGTGGCGGGCTACGGGACGAAGATGAATTCCTTGGCGTTGAACAGGGCGTGGGCGAAGTCGGCCCAGACGGCCTCGTGTCGCGGCTGCTCGGTGAACGACACGCCGTGCCGGTCGGCCTGCGTGGTCAGAAACGCAAGCGCACCCTGGAGTTCGTCGTTGGTTGGGCCGCGGGCAAAAGCCTCCCGAACCATCTGGTCGATCCGCTGCTGCGGCGTGAGGTCGGCGTCGGCCACCGCCTTCCGCGCCCAGCGGGCGGCCTGCTCCGCCACGAACGGGTCGTTCATGAGCGCCAGCGACTGGGCCGGCACGTTGGTGACGTTGCGCCGGCCCATCGCCTGAAACGGCACGGGCGCGTCGAAGGCGAGGAGGAATCCCGACAGGAAGTTACGGCGAACCTTCACGTAGATGCTCCGCCGCCCGGCTCCGTCGAGAGGGCCTGGACCCGGCCTGCCGCGGCCCTGCTGGAAGTCGGTCAGAAACACCTCGACCGGCGGGCCGCCGACGGTCCGGTCGAGGCTGCCCGAAACGGCCAGTATCGAATCGCGGATCGCCTCCCCCTCGAGACGTCGCAGCGGATAGTGATGCAGCAGCAGATTGAGCGGGTCTTTTTCCACGGCGACCGGGTCGCGCTGGCTGGACATCCGCCACGTGCTGCTGGTGACGATCTCCTTGATGAGCCGCTTCATGCTCCAGCCTTCCGCGGCAAACCGCACCGCCAGCGTGTCGAGCAACGCCCGGGCCTGCGGGTCGGTCGGGGCCTCGCCGAGCACACCGAAGTTGTCGGTCGTGGGCACGAGTCCACGGCCGAAGAGATGGTGCCAGATCCGATTGACGATCACCCGCGCCGTCAGCGGGTTGGCCGGGTCGAGCACGCGGTCGGCGAGTTCCTTTCGCCCTGAGGAGTGCTCTGGCCACGACGGCTGGCTGGCTCCGTCGATCGCCTCCAGAAACCGGCGCGGCACGCGGTCACCCCGCCGCGCGGCCGAGCCTTTGAGCAGCACGCACTGGTCGATCCCGTTGCCATCGAGGATCGCCGGGGCGGTGGCGGAGGCGAGTCGCGCCTCGGAGGCGATCGCCGCGCGGGCTGCGGCGAGTCGCTCGGCCTCGTTCACGGCGGCCGTGGCGGCGGGGGAGGTCCAGTCGAACGACTCCGATTCCAGCGTTTGATTCACCCGCGCGGAAAACTCGGGGTCGGTCCGCTGGGGCTGCTCGATGGCCGCCACCGACTCGGCGACGCCCGCTTCGCCGGCGATCGCGGCATACTCGACGTGCACCGTGTGAGGAGCATCCCAGGCCATGTCCTTGCGGAGGTCCTGCCGCACCCACTGCCACTCGCCCTTCGTGTCGATCGTCATTAGGTGGCTGCCGTAGAGCGGACCCCCGGTGAGCATCACGTAGCTATCGACGACCACGTAGATCTGCAGGTTGCCGCGGACGCGATGCCAGACCACGCCCTGGTCGCACCGCACCTTGGGTGTGCGGAGCACGCGGCCGGCGCGATCGACGCCCCCGAGCGGGGCCGGATCGCGCTCGCCGGTGGAACTCGCCGTGGACCACGTGGCGTCGCTTTGGGCGTGGCCGAGGGGGTCGAGCCGGAGCCGAGCTGGCGATCCCTCGACTGAGACCAGCGTCGGCTGACCGGCCGGCACCGCTGCTGTTCCCCACGCGGCCGCGTCGGCGATGATCGGCGTGGAGCGGGGCCCCTGCGTGTAGTCGGCAATCACGGTCTCGCCGTCGCCGGGAGCGTGGTCCGCCGCGATGATCTGACTCTCGATGTCGGCTCCGGATTCGCCGGCGAGCGCTGCCGCGAGCGGCAGCAGCGTCTGGCGGGCCTTGGTGTCGGCAGCGGCGAGCCGCATGGCCACGTCGCGGTTCGCCCCCAGCACCTCGTACGGCGCCTGTCGGTAGCTGCTCGACATCACCATGCCGGCGATCGCGTAGTAGTCGGCCGCGGAGATGGCGTCGAACTTGTGGTCGTGGCAGCGGGCGCAGCCGAGCGCGAGGCCGAGGAAGGCCTTGCCAAACGTGTCGACGCGGTTGTCGATCCGGTCGGCTTCGTCCTGAGCGATGTCTACCGGCCCGTGCACCTCCTCGCCGAGCAGCCAGAATCCGGTGCCGACGACGGAGCGATTGGCACCAGACTGCGGATCGAGCCGCGGCGGATCGACGAGGTCGCCGGCGATCTGCTCGCGGACGAACTGGTCGTAGGGCAGGTCGTTGTTGAAGGCCTCGACCACCCAGTCGCGATACCGCCAGGCATTTGGGATCGCGAAGTCGAACTCGTGGCCGCGGGTCTCGGCATACCGCACGACATCGAGCCAGTGCCGCGCGAACCGCTCGCCAAAGTGCGGCGAGGCGAGCAGGCGATCGACATACGCCTCGAACGCCCGCGGGTCGGTGTCGGCCACGAGGGCCGCGACGGCCTCGGGATCAGGCGGGAGACCGGTGAGCACCTCGCTGGCCCGGCGGGCGAGTGCGGTCTGCGAGGCCTCCGGGGCGGGGGTGAGGCCGGCGTTTTCCAGTCGCGCGAGCACGAAGCGATCGAGGTCGTCGCGGCACCACGCCGAATCGCGGACCGTTGGCGCGGGGGACCGCTGCGGCGGCTGCCAGCACCAGTGAGCGGCCTTGCGAGAGGCGATGTCGAAGGCGGCGGTGGATCGGCTCCCGTCATCGGGCCAGGCCATACCGCGGCGGACCCACTCCTCGACGTCGCGGATCACCTCCGGCGGAAGTTTTCCGGCGGGGGGCATCTGCAGGTCGCCGTCGTAGCGGATCGCCTGCACGAGCAGGCTGCGGTCGGGGTCGCCTGCCACCGCGATGCCCGCGGCGGCGAGAAAGTCGGCCCGCGAGTCAAACGACAGGTCGCCTTCCGGATCGCCTGCCTGTCGGGAATGGCACTCGCCGCAGTGCTCCCTCAGGACCGGGCGGATCCGCGACTCGAAGAAGTCGAGGTCGTCTGCGGCAGCGACGGCGACGACCGGCATCGCCCATGCGCAGAGGCAGAAGTGGAGGATCGCTGTTCGCATGCCATACCGCCCCGCGGGCCCGCAGCCGCTTGCCTACGCAGATACGTATACCGCTTCAGTGTATCTCCACGACACCCACTACGCGATGATGTCCCGCACCACGTGGCCGTGGACGTCGGTGAGCCGGAAGTCGCGGCCCTGTGCCCGGATCGTGAGTTTCGTGTGGTCGATGCCGAGCAGGTGCAGCATCGTGGCATGGAGGTCGTGAACGCTCACCGGGTTCTCCGCGATCCCGTAGCCGAGGTCGTCGGTGGCGCCGTAGGTGATACCCCCCTTGATGCCACCTCCGGCCAGCCAGACGGAGAAGGCCTTCATGTGGTGGTCGCGGCCGTTGCCCTGCGCCATCGGCGTGCGGCCAAACTCCGTGCCGAAGACGACGAGCGTGTCGTCGAGCATGCCACGGCGGGCGAGATCCTCGACGAGCGCCGCGGCGCCGCGATCGACCTCGGCGGCCGTGCCCTTCACGTGGTCCTTCACGCTGCCGTGATGGTCCCAGTCGCGGTGGTAGAGCTGGATGAATCGCACGCCCCGCTCGGCGAGCCGGCGGGCGAGCAGGCAGTTGGCGGCGAACGAGCCGTCGCCCCCCTTCGTGCCATAGAGATCGAACGTGCTGGCCGGTTCGTCGGAGAGATCGACGAGGTCTGGAACGCTGGCCTGCATCTGGAATGCGAGCTCATACTGGGCCAGCCGCGCCGCGATCTCCGGGTCGCCCACCACCGACCCGCGAAGCGTGTCGAGCCTGGAGATGGTGTCGATCACATCCCGCTGCCGCCCGGCCGTCGTGCCCGCCGGCGACTTCACGTAGAGCACGGGGTCGCCCTTGGAACGAAACTCCACGCCCTGAAACCGGCTCGGCAGCAGGCCTGAGTGCCACTGCCGGCTGGCGATGGGCTGGCTCTGGCCGAATCCCCCCGTGCTCACCATCACCACGAAGCCGGGCAGGTCTTCGGCGGCGGTGCCGAGCCCATACCACAGCCAGCTGCCAGCGGCCGGCCGCCCGGAGATCATCGAGCCGGTGTTCATGAAGGTGTGGGCGGGATCGTGGTTGATCGCCTCGGTGTGCATCGACCGCACGATCGCGATCCGATCGGCGATCCGCGCCGAGATCTCGGGAAAGATCTCGCTGATCTCCTGGCCGCTCTGCCCCCAGCGGCGGAAGGCATGCTGCGGCGCCATGCAGGCGAGCTTGCTTCCCTGGAGCTGGGCGAGCTGCTGCCCCGCGGTGAAGCTCTCCGGCATCGGCTGGCCGTTCATCTCGACGAGCTTTGCCTTGTGGTCGAACGTGTCGAGGTGGCTCATGCCCCCGGCCATGTAGAGCCAGATCACCCGCTTCGCCTTCGGCGGCACATGGTATGGCCGGATCACGCCCGGCCAGGCTGCCGCAGCCGGGGAGGCGTCGGCGGCACTCGCCATCGTGGCCCGCAGGCCGAGCGAACCCAGCGCGAGCGAGCCGAGCCCGCCGGCCGCAGCCGACAGCACGGCCCGCCGGGCGAGCGGAAGCGAACGCAGGTTCGTCCCCCACGGATCAATCACGGAAGAGCCTCAGTTGCGGGTGTAGGTTTCGTGAAGGTTGAGGACCGCACGGGCGGCGGTCATCCAGGCGGCCATCTCGATCGGATCAACGCCTGCTGGCTGCGGCATGGCCCCGATCGCGAGCATCGCGTCGGCTGCCGGGGCATCGGCTGCGAGCAACTGCCGATGACGCTCCACAAGATCGGCGACCACGCCAACTTCATCGTCAGTCGGCACGCGGCCCACCGCGCGGCGGAGCATGAATCGGGCTCGCGAGAGGAGGTCGGCGCCCCCTTCGGCAAGCGTCTTCGCCGCCAGAGTCCGCGCGGCTTCCACAAACTCGGGATCATTGAGCAGCACGAGCGCCTGCAGCGGCGTGCTCGACCGCGGCCGGCGGGCAGTGCACTCCTCGCGGCTCGGGGCATCAAACACCATCATGGCCGGATGGAGATACTGCCGCTGCCAGTGCACGTAGAGCCCGCGGCGATAAAGGCTCTCGCCGGTGTCGGCCTGATAGGTCCGCTTCGGGAAGTTGAGGTAGTCCCAGTAGCCCTCCGGCTGATAGGGCCGCACGCTCCGCCCCCCGACCTGCCGCGCGAGCAGCCCGCTGGCCGTCAGGGCCGTGTCGCGGACCATCTCGGCATCGATGCGATGGCGGTTTTGCCGCGCGAGCAGGCGGTTTTCCGGATCCCGCTCGATCGCCTCCGCCGGGGCGGTGCTCGAGCGACGATAGGCCGCGCTGGTCACGATCAGTCGCAGCACGCGGCGGATGTCCCACGCCTCGTCGCCACCGTCCCCGTCGCGGAGTTCGCAGGCCAGCCAGTCGAGCAGTTCTGGATGGCTCGGCGGCTCTCCCTGCGAGCCGTGGTCGTCGAGGCGGCGCGATACTCCCTGCCCAAAGCAGATCGCCCAGAGCCGGTTGGCGAGCACCCGCGGCACGAGCGGGTTTTGCTGGGCGGTGATCCAGCGGGCGAGATCGAGTCGTGAGAGCCGCACGTCGGCGGCCGCCTCCGCGGGCTGCGATGCCGCCGGCAGGAAGGCGGGCGGTGCCGGCGCGACGATCTCACCCGAATCGTCCATCCAGTTGCCGCGCGGCAGCACTCGGACGATGCGGGGCGAGCCCGAGACGGTCGCCGGCATGTGTGGCTGCGCGTCGATGGCAGCCTTTAGCTCCTCCTCGAGCCGCTTCAGCTCCGCGGCGGCTTCGCCGCGAGGCGCGTCGCCGTCGGCGGCGTCCACCGCGGCCTTGGCGGCGACGATCTGGGCTTCGAGGTCCGCCTGCTTCGCCGCCTGCTCGGGTGAGGGCAGCCACATCATCTCGCCCCAGATGCCGTTGCCGTTGGCGCCATGGTAGATGCCCTTCTCCTGCACGTCGGCGAAGAAGGCGGCAAACGCATAGAAATCTCGCGTCGTGAACGGATCAAACTTGTGGTCGTGGCATTCCGCACAGCCGAGCGTGGAGCCGAGCCAGGCGCCGCTCGTGGCGCGGACGCGGTCGCTGGCGTATTTGGCGTGATACTCCTTGTCTTGCCCGCCTCCTTCGGCGCTCATGAGGTTGAGCCGGTTGTAGGCGGCGGCGATCTTCTGGTCGCGCGTCGCGTCGGGCAGGAGGTCGCCCGCAAGCTGCTCGCGGGTGAAGCGGTTGAACGGCATGTTGGCCGCGAAGGCGTTGATCACCCAGTCTCGGTAGGGCCACATCGCGATCTCCTGATCGCCGTGGTAGCCGACGCTGTCGCCGTAGCGGACGAGATCGAGCCACCAGGCCGCCAGCCGTTCGGCATGGTGCGGACTGGCGAGCAGCCGATCGACCATCCGCTCGTAGGCGTCGGGGGCGGGGTCGGCCACAAAGCTGTCGATCTCGGTGGGCTCGGGCGGCAGGCCGGTGAGGTCGAGGGCCACCCGCCGCGCGAGCGTGGCCCGATCGGCTTCGGGAAGCGGGGAGAGCCCCTCTGTGGCCAGCCGCGCATCGACGAAGGCGTCGATCGGATGGCCGGGCCCGCCTGACGGCGAGCGGCTCGACGGAATCTGGGGGCGAATCAGCGGCCTGTAGGCCCAGTGGGCATCGTAGGCGGCGCCGTCGGCGATCCAACGCTCCAGCAGATCTTTCTCGGCATCGCTGAGTTGCTTGTTCGAGTCGGGCGGCGGCATCGCCACGTCGGGGTCGGTCGAGTGGATCCGCGTGATGAGTTCGCTGGCCTGCGGGTTTGCCGGCACGATCGCCCGGGCACCGTCGCGGTCGGCCGTGGCTCCGGCGAAGGTATCGAGCCGCAGATCGGCCTGCCTGTGGCCGGCGTCGGGCCCGTGGCAGGCGAAGCACTTGTCAGCGAGGACCGGAAGGATGTCACGGTCGAAGCGGATCGCCTCGGCGGCCGGAGCGGCGGCATGCGGCCACACGGCCACCGTCAGGCCGCAGGCCGTGAACGCGAGGGCGAGGGGGCTGATCCTGATGCGTGGCATGGTGGAACGCGGGAGGCTCGGAGTCGCGAAGCGACGGTGGGTTTGCGAACTGCTGCTTTGCTAAGCGATGCTTTCATCATAGCCACACTGCTGATTGGCCGATGGTATCGGGCTTTGGCACGCGAGTTGCTCACTATTTTCTTGGTGCTTCGGCTCGTGCGGCTCGGCAATGGTTGCCGTCCTGGAGTGTGGTCCTGGAAAACATGCTTCTTTCCCTCTGATTCGCAGGCGTTTTGGAGCGACCTGGACGCTGGCGACGCTCGGTGCCGGCTTCATCGGCTGGATGGCCCGCCGCAAGCGGTCTTCGTTCACGGAGCCAGCGAGTCGCCGCGGGGGACGCCGCCGCGTGATCCGCTGGTTCCGGCTCAGGCGAGCCGTCACGGCGCTCGCCATCGGGAACGTTGGCACGCGCGGCGGGCACGCGACCGGTGGCCGCGTCGCGTACCCGAATAGGCCACATCCAGCTTCAGTAAGCCTAGCGCACTGTGGTGCGGACTAGGTTCGTATGATCAATGTCTTAATCGAGCCCAATCTCCAACTCCACACCTCAAGGAAAACCCCATGACGACCGGTCGAATAGGCGATTTGCAGGTCAAAGCTTTCCAGCAGGACGGTTTCGTGGTCATTCGCGGACTGCTGGATGCCGAAGAAACACTGCTAACGCTTACTGCTGCCCGACAAGACGAAGCGATTCGAGAACACACCATGCAGGTTATCGATAGCAAAGGACGCAGTACAAACTTATCTCTCTGGAACCATCCGGGCGACGATATCTACGGCGCGATCTGCCGAAGTCGCCGCGTGGTGGATTCCATGGAGAAGCTGCTCGGCGATGAAGTCTATCATTACCACTCCAAACTCAGCGCAAAGCAGCCAAAGGTAGGGGGGGCTTGGGAATGGCATCAGGACTATGGCTATTGGTATCAGAATGGTTGCTTGTTCCCAGACCTTGCCAGCGTGTTCATCGCCCTGGATCCTGCGACCCGGGAGAACGGTTGTTTGCAATTGCTTAAGGGCTCGCATCGCATGGGACGGATCGACCACGGACGTTTTGGCTCGCAGACGGGTGCCGACCCCGAACGGGTCGAAGCGGCCATGAAGCGGATGGAGCTAGTTTATTGCGAAATGGAGCCAGGCGACGCAGTGTTTTTTCATGCTAACACCTTGCATAGTTCCGATCCCAACGTGAGCGAGTCTCCACGATGGGGCTTAATATGCTGTTACAACACCCGCAGCAACGATCCCTACAAAGAATCGCATCATCCAAACTACACACCGCTGTTCAAACTGGATGACTCGTCGATCCAAGCCATGGGTGCTCGCGGTAGCGAAACGGGAAAGTCATTTCTTGAAGCCAAACGCGATAAGACGCAAAGTGCGAACGAAGCAATTCACCTATGAGCTCATTCCAACTGAACTATCTGCCGAGATTGCCTCGCGACCGCTCGGTCGGGATAGGCTGCATCGGATCTGGGTTCATCATGGCGGATTGCCATTTGGTGGCCTATCGACAAGCAGGCTTCAATCCAGTCGCGATTGCTGCTCGCAACGTAGAACGCACACGTCACGTCGCCGATCGGCACGCGATCCCGAATGTCTACGCAGACTATCGCGAGCTACTGGCTGATCGACAAGTTCACGTTGTCGACATTGCAGTTCCCCCCGACGTTCAGTTTGAGATCATTCGCGACATCACCCAACGACGAGGCAGCATCTGCGGCATCTTGGCACAGAAGCCTTTGGGTATCAACTACGCGCAAGCAAAAGCGATCGTTCACATGTGCGAAGACGCAGGTATCGTCTTGGCAGTCAATCAAAACATGCGATACGACCAATCGATTCGAGCCATGAAGAGTTTGCTGGACCAACGAGCGCTTGGTGAACCCGTTCTTGCAACCATCGACATGCGTGCCATTCCCCACTGGATGGCTTGGCAAGAGCGACAAGGCTGGGTGACGCTCCGAATCATGAGCATTCATCACCTGGATGCCTTTCGTTATTTGTTCGGCGATCCGTTGAGAGTATTTGCGAGTACCCGCCCAGATCCGCGAACATCCAAGCAATTTCCGCATGAAGATGGAATCTGCCTTTACATCCTTGAATACGAAAATGGGTTTCGCGCCTCGGCTTGGGACGATGTTTGGGCCGGGCCTGCCAAGGAGGGTGCCGCAGCCGATTCCTACATTCGCTGGCGAGTTGAAGGAACAGATGGGATGGCACGAGGTACGATCGGTTGGCCAAATTATCCGATACCAACGCCTAGCACTCTTGATTACACAACGATTTCGTCCGGTCCGAATTGGATCGAGCCCAGATGGGGCGAAGTTTGGTTTCCGGACGCTTTTGCCGGAACGATGTCGCAGCTGCTGTGCGCTTTAGAGGACCAGGCGGAGCCGGAGATCAGCGGGCGGGAAAACCTTGGTACGATGGCGCTTGTGGACGCGGCATATCGCTCGTCGTTGGAGCATCGTTCGGTCACCCTCGCCGAGATAACCGACACCAACTGAATGTGACCAGAGAGAAGCGTCTTTGGAAGGCTTGTCTTGCTTGGTCTTTCCGGGTTTAGGAGGGACGCGACAGGCGGCCGCTGCGCTGCCGTGCGGTCGTCCGAAGGCGGCCTCCCCCAGCAGATCGAGATTCCTCGGCAGGTGAGCGTGTTGCCTTCGACCGAGCCTCTTTGAAAGCTATAACCATCCATTCAGGGCCGGCTGGTGTTCGCCGGTCATATCGCTGCACAACATATCCCCCACACCTCATGGAACGCGTTCACGACCAACGCCTGTCCCCTGTCCAGGCATTCCTGGATTCTCTCCACGCGAAGTACGCCCCACTCACGGAAGGGGATGTCGCCACCTACATTCCAGAACTGGCCAACGCCGACCCAGAACTCTTCGGCATCTGCATCGCAACCACCGATGGGTTTGTCTACGAGGTGGGCCACTCGAGGCACGAGTTCACGATCCAATCGATCTCCAAGCCCTTTGTCTACGGTCTGGCCCTCGACGACAACGGCCCGGATCAGATGATGACCAAGGTGGGCGTGGAACCCAGCGGCGACGCCTTCAATGCCATCAGCTTGCACAAGGTGACCGGTTGTCCGCTGAACCCGATGATCAACGCCGGGGCGATCGCCACCACCGGCCAAATCGTGGCCGACACACCCGAGCAGCGCATCGAGCGAATCATTGGGATGTTTGCCCGCTACGCGGGGCGTCCGCTGCAGGTCGATCAGGCAGTGTATGTATCCGAACATCGCACCGGACACCGCAACCGCGCGATCGGCCACCTGCTTCGCAATTTCGAAGTCCTCACCGATGAGCCCACAGCCACCGTGGACACCTATTTCAAGCAGTGTGCCATCTCCATGACCTGTGGCGACCTGGCCCTTATGGGCGCCACGCTCGCCAATCAGGGCATCAATCCGTTAACGGGTGAACAGGCGATTCGCAGCGAACATGTCGAAAATGTGCTTAGCGTTATGGCGTCCTGCGGCATGTACGATTTTTCGGGGGGCTGGATCTACAACGTGGGTATGCCGGCCAAGAGCGGTGTAGCCGGAGGAGTGCTGGCAGTGCTACCAGGCCAACTGGGGATTGGTGTGTACTCGCCGCGACTCGATCCCCAGGGAAACAGCGTGCGGGCGCTCAAGGTATGCGAGGAGCTGTCACGGGCGTGGGAACTGCACCAGTTCAATCCGCCGTACTGTCCGCAAAACAGCCGCCGCCTGACATATACCTGCGCCCAGAGAAACTCCAGCCGAACACGGCACTCGGCCGAGCGCGCGTGGCTCCGCGACGAAGGTAACTCCATTCACGTCGTGGAACTCCAGGGCAATCTTGCCTTTTCGACGACGGAGCCCATCATTCGCGAGGTTGTGGAGCGGGTGGGCAGACCGCGGGGCGTGATTCTCGATTTCCATCACGTCACATCGATCAACGGCATTGCATCGCGATTGCTTGTCGATCTGGCTCGTGATCTCCGACGCGACGGTACCGTTGTCTATCTTACGCACACGCACCTTCTGCCGATGCTCCGCCAGCAGGTGATCTCGCGGCTTGATGACCCGTTGGCCAGTGAGACACTGTTTCGCTTTCACTCTTCCGACTCTGCTCTTGAGCAGTGCGAGGATGACCTGCTGAAGGATAGGGCCGCGCCTCAAAGCCCGGCCGCAGCGCAGCAGTTCCGCGACTATGAAATCTCCAGCGGCCTCTCTGCCGAAGAACTGGCCGTGTTCGCCAGACTGCTGACGAAGGAAACCTACAACGCCAGCGATTTCATCATACGTCACGGCGATGAGGCCACCAGTCTGTTCCTCATCACCAAGGGGGTTGTTGGGGTGTGGCTGGGAACTGTTGGAGGTGATGGCAGGCGGATGTCAAGTTTTTCGGTCGGCACGATGGTGGGTGAGATGGCGTTTCTAGACGGAGTCAAACGGTCAGCAAACGTGGTGGCCGAGGGGGACGTCGAGTGTGCAGTATTTCAGGTGGCGGATTTCGTAGGACTGCAGGCAAGCCACCCTGTCATCCACACAAAGATCCTGCGCAACATCGGCATATCGCTCGCCACCAGACTGCGCAAGCTTAATCAGGACGTCAGTATTCTCTCGACGCAGCGTGCCTGACCTTTGAATCCCCCGGCGGGCCGTTGAGATACAGCACCGGCTCTGCGAAACGTCGCGGTGTGAGGCGTCGGGTCAGGTGGCTTCCATGTTCGTGAAGGCCCGTTCGGTCGTCCGGCGTTACCGATCTCCCTGACGACGGCTGCGGCACAGGGCTTGTCGTGGCATTCTCGTGCAAGGGGGCCCTCCTGCAACGGTCGCCACATGGCTAGAGACTGCGGCCCACCTCGTCGGGCGGTAGCCCTTCTCTTGCCCGCCACACCCAGTCGGACTAAACTAAGTCTAGTTTACGTCGAGTTTGTTTTGATGCGAGAACTTGGGTCGCAGGCCCACGAGGTATCTCCATGGCCACCGTGATCAACATCCATCAGGCGAAGACCCACCTCTCGAGGATCGTCGATGAAGTGGCGACCGGCCGGGAAGTGATCATCGCCAAGGCAGGCCGTAGGGTGGCGAGGCTGGTGCCGATTGACTCGAAGCCGCGACCCAAGCGGTTTGGCGGGCTCAAGGGGCGGGTCAAAGTGCCGGACGACTTCAACGCACCTCTCGACGCCGCCATGATCGCCACCTTCGATGGCCGATCGTGAGCAGGATTCTTCTCGACACCCATCTGCTGCTCTGGGCGGTCGCCGAGCCCCGGAAACTCCCGCCCGGGGCCCGCAAGCGGATCGAGGAGGCGGACGTCTTCGTCAGTGCGGCATCTCTCTGGGAGGTGAGCATCAAGGCCGCGTTGGGAAAGCTCGCGGCAGATCCCGCCGAACTGCTGGCGGAGATCGAGCCCGCGGGATTCACGCTGCTGCCGATCACGGGCGAGCACGCCGCGGCCGTCGCCAAACTGCCTGCGGTGCATGCAGACCCGTTCGATCGGATGCTCGTGGCCCAGGCGAAGACGGAGCCCCTGCTTCTGTTGACCAACGATGCCGTGCTCGCCGGGTACGGCGACTGCGTGGAACTGGTGGCGGCGAAGCCGCGACGCTGAATGTCCGTGGCTCACGCTGGCTCGGCGTGGTTGAGTTCGAGAACTCGGGCCCGAAATCCCGGCATCCGGCCAGTCATGACGGGTAAGGGTAAACCTCGAGAGCTGGCTCGAGTGGCGGGAAGCCGCCCACACGCGACTCATCGAGCGGAAAACGGTTGCGGACGTGCCATTGACCGGACTATCCTTCGCCCGATTCCCCATTGGATGAAACGCATGAACCACGTGCCAAAAGAAGAAGCAATCAAAGGGGCATTTTTTGGTGCCCTTGTCGGCGACGCCCTCTGTCTTGGCAGTCATTATGAATACGATGCC
>QWQL01000167.1 GCA_003670825.1 Planctomycetota bacterium | reverse complement strand
CTGCGGCTACGTGGGGAGCTTTTCCGGCACCACTGGCGATGCGCTGGTGACCGCTTGAGTAGGTGCAGGTTTTTCTACCTGCATCACCGTCTGGCGGGCTTCGCAGGTAGGAAACCTGCGGCTACGTGGTGGGCTTCGCAGGTAGGAAACCTGCGGCTACGTGGGGTGGTTTTCCGGCACCGCCCGGCGATGCGCTGGTGACCGCTTGAGTAGGTGCATGTTTTTTACCTGCATCACCGTCTGGCGTGCTTCGCGGGTAGGAAACCTGCGGCTACGTGGGGTGGCTCGCAGTTCGCAAACCTGCGGCTGCGTGTGGACGCATTCTCCCCGCACCACTGGTGCAATCGGACGGGTTTGCGCGACTGCTCCGGTCATGCGGCTGCCGATCAACCTCACCGTGGCCGGCAGACGATGACCTCCATCGGAGGCAGGCATGCTCGTCGTCACGTCTAACTGGGCCATCGGAGATGGGTCGCTCGTGCGCGGATCCCGCGGCTGGCAGGGGATGCTGCCGGCCACCATCCACCGCGCCGCCCTCCGCGCCGGCTTTCGCCGCGACGGCACCTACCACGCGATCGACGGCATCGATCTCGTGCTGGCCGGCGACACCTTCGACTGGCTCGTGTCGGCCGAGTGGCGAGGGTCCGCGCGGCCGTGGCACGGCACAGTCGCGGCCCGGAGCACGGCAGACCGCGTGGCCGGGAGGTCGGTCAGAGCAGCGCGGGCGGTGCTCGGGCCGCTCGTTCGCTGGAGCCGCCGCGGCCTCGTAGTGCCAGCCTCCGGCGCGCGGGGTCGGCCGGGGCCGGAGAACGTGATCGTGCCGGTGCGGCTGACGCTGCTCGCAGGCGACCGCGACGCGGCGCTGGCCGACGTCACGGGCCGGGGCGGGCAGCGATCGTTCGGCATCGGCGCTGCGTGGGACGATGGGAAGCTGTCGATCCGCCACGGCCACGATCTCGACCCGACATGCAGTGCGACCGGCCGGCCATGCGGCTCGGCTGGTCGCGCTCCCACGCTGGCGGAAAGTGTCGCGGTCGATCTCGTGGCCGCGTTCGCGGAGACCGTGGCCCGGGAGGAATCGCCGACGGTGATGCCCCTGCTCCGCGCGGTGGCAGCCGCAGGGCCGGTCGCAATCCCCGAGGCGATCGCCGGCTGGACCGCGACCGTGGCCCGCGGCGCTGGGTTTTCCGCGGCGGCAATCGAGCCGCTGGCGTCGGCCTGGCGACGGTGCGTCGACCGCTGGCTGGCCGCGGCCCAACGCGACGTGCCCTCGTGCGAAGTCGAGTTCGACGCGGTGCAGGCTCTGGCGGGCTGGTTCGAGGCCGCGTTTCAGATGCCCGACAATCCCCCGGCGGCCCCTGCCGGCATCCGCCGCCTGCTGCCGCGTCTGGATCGCGTATCGGAGGGCATCGTGACCTGCCATCTGGGCCTCGGCGGTGATCCGCACGGGATCGAGGCATCGGCGCCTGCATGGGCGATGGTCGCGGGCCGTGGAGCCGACGGCCGGCTGTGGTGGGAGCCGCTGGGCCCGGATCGCGACCGTGCGGCGGTGATCGCGATCGACGTGGCGGACCGTCGCGACGCCCGTGGCGGTCGGTTCGTCGATGCGGCATGATGATGGAGCGCCAGCTCTCCTCTCCGGTCTGCCGATGTCCACCGAGCCGCTGATCGAAGTTCGCACCACGTTCGGCTCGCGGGCCGAAGCGGAGTTGTGCGCGCGGCAGCTGGTCGAGAGCCGCCTCGCCGCCTGCGTGCAGGTCGATGGGCCGCTGATGAGCATCTACCGCTGGCAGGGGGCTGTCGAGACCGCCGAAGAGTGGCGGTGCACCTGCAAGACGACCTGCGAGCGCGAGACCGACTGCGTGGCAGCGATCAGCACGCGGCATGCGTACGCGACGCCCCAACTCACCATCGTGCGGATCACGGCCTCGGCCGCGTATGCCGCCTGGGTGCGGGAGAGCGTGGCCCCGGCCTGAGGCGGATCGCCCACACCCCATGACGAAGCCCACGCTCTACGCCTTCGAGATCACGCTGCACGCCCTGCCCGCGGAGCCGGCTCCCGGACCGGCGTTCACGGATGCCTTGGGAACCTGGCCGACGCTCGCGATCGCGAAGCCGGCGCTTGCGGTATCGATGGCGGCCGGCTTCGACGACGCGCTCGCGGATCTCGCGGAACTGGAGCGAATGTATGCCGAGCCCGACGGCTCGTTCGTGTGGACGAGTTCCCGCTCCAGCGACGCGGGGGCCGCATGGTGGCAGGTCGATGGGAATGCCTGCGAAAAGGACGGCCGCGTGCTCCTGGTGGACCTCAAGGGAAGCTGCCCGCCGGCGGAGTTTGACCGGCTCCTGGCGGCCTTCGGCTGGCCGGCTCAGCCGATGATGATGCTGCTGGTGCGGTCGGCGGTGTTTCTCGGTGAGGAGGCCTTCCGCCGGCATGCCATGGCCCGGGGGCTTCTGGGGGACGGCGAAACCCTGCGGCCGTCCTGAGGGCGGGTGGTGGCGATTGTGCCGCCGCCGGCCGGGGGCGTCTGGTCGCGAAGGTAGAATCGGCCGATAGCGTTGGAGACGAAGCGGTCCTGAGCAGGAACCGCAGCAAGGCCGTGAGGAACGTGACGATGGCAGCCTGGCGTATCGGACACTGGCGTGATCGGGGCTTTGCAGGGCTGGTGGCCTCGTGCCTCCTCGCTTCCGGTGGAGCTGCCCCGGCCGCGCCCACGATTGAGAGCCTGCCGCTCGCGGCTGCCTACGGCACCGGCGTGCATTCGTATTTTGCGGGCGACTACCAACGCTCATACGACGATCTCTCGCAGGCCATCGAGGCCGGCACGCTCGATCCGCGGGCCTATTACTTCCGGGGCCTCACCGCTCTGAAACTCGGCCGGCTCGACGAGGCCGAGGCCGATTTCTCAGCGGGTGCGGTCCGCGAGGCGGAAGGCACCGGCTCCTGGCCGATCGCCCGGTCGCTGGAGCGGATTCAGGGATGCGACCGGCTGAAACTGGAGCGTCACCGCACCAGAGCCCGGGTCGCCACGCTGCAACTCGACCGGCGGCGGAGCGACCTGCGGTACCTCGACGTCGAGCGGGCGGAAGCCGATGTGCTCCGCGACCGCCGTCCGGTGGTCGAGCGGGTGCCAGATGCCGCCAATCCGTTCGACGAAGACGTCGAGCAGGTACCCGCCAGGCGTCGGTCGCCCGCGGCGCCACGGACGGAGGACATGCCCGAGCCCGTCGCTGAACCGGGACTCGATCCAGCCGCCGAACCAAAAAGCGATGATCCGTTCGGCAGCGGGGCTGGCCTGGGTGGTGCCGACGCGGTGGCCGCCGCCGGCGAGAACGTCGCCGAGCAGCGGGATGGCCGGCAGGAGCGGGAGGCCACCGCGGGCGAGAACGTCGCCGAGCAGACCGACGGCCGCATGGAGCGGGAGGCCACCGAAGCGGAAAACTCCGCCGGGCAGCGAGATGGTCAGGCCGAGTTGGAATCCCTCCGCTGAATCCCGATTCAGGTTGGGAGCCGAGCGGCGGCGAATGCCAGCAGCAGCCAGCCGACGATCAAGAGCACGCCCCCGACTGGCACGATCGCGCCTAGAATCTTTACCCCCGACAGGGCGAGCACCGCCAGGCAACCGCTGAAGATCAGCGTGCCGAGCAGGAAGCACCAGGCAGACGCGGCGAGTGCCGGGCCCGCCGCAGGGCGGAACGAGGCGAGCAGCCCGACTGCCACCAGCGCCAGCGCATGGACGAGTGAGTAGCGAAACGCGGTCTCCCAGTTGGTGGCCTGCCCCGAGGCTTCCAGGCTCGCCTTCAGGCCGTGGGCACCAAACGCCCCGCCGGCTACCGACACAGCCCCGAGGATCGCCCCCGCCACGATCGCCAGCTTTGCAGGAGGCATCATGGCCGAGTCGTGCCGAGGAGCTTTTCTTCTTCTTCTTCCTGAATGATGATCCGTGGCGTGACCATCAGCATCAGGCTGTCCGTCGTGCGGGCGAGGCCGACGTTTTTGAAGAGGCGGTTGATGTAGGGGATCTTCGAGAGGATCGGCACCCCGAACTCGTTGCGGCCCTCGCGGAGCCGCTTGATGCCGCCGAGCAGCACCGTGCCGCCGTCGGGCACGCTCACGGTGGTGGTGACCGTGGTGAACAGGAACTCCGGCAGTTGGATCGTGGTGCCGTTCGACTGGAGTTCGAGTTCACCGGACGACGCCACGCCATTGGTCAGGCCGACCAGCCCGTCGGCACCTGGCACCTTGACGTCGGTGCCGCTTTTCTCATCGCTCGTCTTCGACTTCGTCGATCGTGAGCCCTCGAACTGGAACTGCTCCACCCGGCCGATCTGCGAGAAGAAGGGCACGAGCGTCAGTCGCACGAATCGGCGGTCGTTGGAGACGACGGCTTGCACGTTGACGGCCGTACCCTCGTTGAGCACTGTGATCACCGGCTGCTGAGCCGCGGAGAAGTCGCCCACGACCGGCACCACCGCCGTGACGAACGGCCGCTGCCGCGTATCCGAGACGAAGGCCTGCTGGCCGTTGAAGAGCGTGACCTTCGGGGCCTGCATGACGTTTGATCGCGTGTTGCCCTGGGCGGCCTGGATCAGAAAGTAGGCCTCGATGTCGGAGAGGATCGCAAACCCGAAGTTGGCGGCGCTGGTGGCCGGGTCGGGCAGGCCAGGCAGGCTCGGCACCGTGGCGCTGCCGAAGCTGTTTTGGCGGAACGGAATCGAGAAGAAGTTTTGGCCGGGAGAGGCGGTTGTCCCAACGCCTCCCGTGTTGCCTTGTGCACCGCCCACGCCCCCCCCACCCCCGTTGAAAAGGGCCACTCCTGGATTGCCGCTGTTGTCGAGGCCGATCGTCTGTGAGCGGCCCCCCTGCGCCGCGTTGATCCCCTGCGAGAACGGGGAGATCGACCCGTTGCTCTGGGTGGGGATCGCCGTCATGTTCAACGGCTGGTTGACGCCCGTCTGGATGTTGAAGTCGAAGTCGACGCCGATCCGCTCGAAGAACGGGTCGGCCAGCGTGATGAACCGCACCTCGATCGTCACCTGCAGGTCTTGCAGCCGGCGGAGCTGCTCCAGCAGGTCGGCGATCTCCTCGTGGACTTCCTGCGTCTGGCTGACGACCAGGCTGAGGTTGGTCTGGAACGGCCGGATCGCCCCCGGGCCACCAGTGACATCCCAGGTTTCTTGGGCCACCGTGCTCTGGATCAGGTCGATGAGCGGCTGGAAGTTCTGCTGACCGCCACCGACCGACGGCGGGCCAAACGGAATCGACGGCGTCGAGCCGCTCACGGGTCCTCCGCCCCCTCCGAGCTGGAGCTGGGCGAGCGATCCGGTATCGACCGCCGCATTACTGCCGGCACGGGCGGCGTTGATGCCCGCCGGGGGAGGGCCGACCTGCACCGCGAGATTGTTCCGCAGTGCCACCTGGGAGTAGCCGTCGCGAAGTGCCCCGGTGATGCCGAGGCCGTCGGACGAGAAGTTGGGGATCGGCAGTACGAGGTCGGCCACGGGATAGGTGATGGCGTACACGTCCCCCTTCACCAGCCGCGGGCTTGTCACCTTGAGCACCTCGTCCTTGACGACGTAGCTCAGATGGAGAGGCTCCAGCAGCAGCTTGAGGGCACTCTTCAGCGAGATCGGCTGGTCGAGCGACAGCGTCACGGGCGTGTCGCTGCGGACGGCCTCCTGCTCAAGACCGACCATGTCGAGGTGGATGGCGACGTCGGCCTGCTTGGCCAGCGCGTCGATCACGGCGGCGAGAGGCTGCTCGCGATAGGAGGGCTTCACAGGGGAATCGAGCTTCTTATGGATCGCCAGTTCGCCGGTGGTCGCCCGGGATCGGCCCTCCGCGAGCCGCTGCGACCGCGACTTTGTCAGGTCCTGCCAGTTTTTGGTGTCGGGAAACTTGATCGAACCGGCGAACGGCGCCGCCGAGTTCTCGACATCCTCGGCCACGTCCAGGAAGCCCGACTGCCGCTCTCCGTCGATCGACCGCTGCGCGTCGAGCCGACGGATCATTCGGCTCTGGGCCAGCAGTTGCCGCACCACCGCGTTGTCAGGGGCGAGCTGCCCGGCTTTCTTGGCGATTGCCTCGGCCTCGGGAAACCGCCGCTCGTCGACGAGCGAGTTGTACTCCTCGATGAGCATCGCGATCCGCTGGTCGACCTCGCCCCGCTGGGCCCGCTCGCGGTCGACCTGAGCCTCGACCTGGGCACTCTGTTTGTCGAGGGCGAGTTCGGCCCGCCGCTTGCCGGTCGACTCCTCAATGTCTCGCCTGGTCCGCTCGATCCGCCGTAGCATCTGGGTCTTCGTGTCGATGGGGAGCGGCTGGTCGTCGAGTCCCTTCGCGGTGAGGTCGAGCAGGTCGAGCGCGTCGGCGGGCGATTTCTGGGAGAGCCGCTTCGCCTCGAGCTGCTTCGCCGCCACCTCGGCCGAGATGCGGGCGAGCAGGAGGCTGTCGGCCGCTGCGGCATCGGCGGAGGCCGGCTTCGGCCTGGGGGCAGCATCTCCCGGGCGGCCCGTCTGGCTGATTGCCTCTTCGATCATTCTCCGGGCTGCGGCCGCGTCGCCGGGGGAGCCGCCGTCGGGGGCCGGAAGCTCCTCCGCGGCAGCCGGTCCGCAGGCCCACCCGCAGGCGAGGGCGAGCACCGCTGCGGCCACGAGGCGGCCGGGTGAGGCCGTCAGCGATCGGCACGAGCCGAACTCGAGTCGCGGGAGGGTGACGCGTGGCATACACGGAGTCCTTCGTGCGGGAAACGAAACGTGGGGCGGGAGAAGTACCCGCGGCCGCCACCGGGGGTCAAGGCCGAGTCGCGGCCGTGAAAGTCCGGGTAAGACGGGCAAGATTGGCAGGCGGCGGAGGCTCAGCCGCGGCTGGGCGAGTCGGCTGCTGCGATCGGCGCGGCCTGCCGCCGGACGATTGACTTCTCGACCGTGTCGAGCAGTTGGTCGATGCGGAAGGGCTTGAAGAGCACGAGATCGATGCCTGCCTGCCGGGCCTTGACGATCGAGTGACCAGGGTCGTAGCCGAAGCCCGTCATCAGAATCAGCGGCACCGGGTCGAGAATCTCCTGCAGCCGCAGCAGCAGTTGGTATCCGCTCATGTCGGGCAGGCGGATGTCGGAGATGATCGCGTCGTAGGCATCGCCGCCGCCCGCCCGCACCATCGAGGCCGCCTCAGCGCCGTCGCGGGCTGTCTCCACCGTGCAGCCCGACCTCTCGAGCAGGGCGTGGGCTGCTTGCCGCACCTGCTCGTCGGAATCGACCACCAATACTCGGCGTCCGACGAGCGTCCGGCGGCGTTCGCCCTGCCGGCGCTGGGCGTGGGCCACGCTCGGCGCCATCTGCTCACCGACCTTCTGAATCACCTGCTTGATGTCGCGGGCGTTGCGGAGGATCCGCTGCAGTCGCTCGACGACGTCAGCATCGTGGCCGATATACTTCTCCATGACGCTGACGGCGTCATTGAGGATGTCGTCCACCGGCAGGGCCACCGCGCCGTGGATCGCCTCGATGCTCTCCGCCGCGGTCGTCGCCTTCTCTGCCACGAGGAGTTCGAGCGTGTTGAGCGAGGCGGCAACGTCGCGGGAAAAAATCCCCAGGAACTGCAGGTCGGTGTCGTCGAATCCGCCTGGTTCGGGGCTCTCCACGTTGAAGGTTCCGATCACCTGCTCATGCAGCATCAGCGGCACGGTGATCGAGCTCTTGGCACCCTTGCAGCCCTCGAGATAGAGCGGATCCTTCGTGGTGTCGCTGCACCAGTAGCTGCGGCCTGAGGATGCCACAAAACCGGTGACGCCGTTGTGCTCGGGCCGGGCGTAGAGGATCCGGGCTTCGGCCTCCGGCTGCATGCCTTCGGCGAGCAGCGGTTCGAGTCGGCCAGTCTGGCGGTCGAGCAGCCGGATCTCGAGGACGTCGAACTTCAGCAGATCCTTCGCGTAGTGGATGATGTTGCTCTTGAGCAGTTCGATCCGCTCGTTGACCGTCATGTCGGCCAGTTCCGATGGCGATAGGTCGGCGAGGGTCTGGCCGGCGGCGTGGATGGCTGCCCGCTTCTGCTGCTCGAGGATCGTCTGGGTGACGTCGCGGACGGTCACGATCACCCGCGGCCCGCTCCCAAGGTCGGCTGGCGTGAAGGCCGCCGAGGCATGGACGGCAAAGAACCGGTTGGCGGCAGTCTTAAGAATTGAGGATGCGGACCGGCCGGCCAGCAGCGACTCATGAAACGCGGCACCTTCCTGAGGCCGATGCTCCGACGACCACCCGGCGAGCGAGGCCAGGAAGTCCCTGCCCCGGAGGTCTCCCATCCCGCACCAGCCGGTCAGGTGCTCGTTGGCCCAGTCGATCGAGCCGCCCGAATCCAAGACGGCGACGCCGTCGGGCAGGTGCGCGACCACCTCGTGCTCGCGGTGCGGTGCCGTGGACGGGTCGGCTGAATCGTCGTCGCGATGCGTCACCAGCATCCTCCGTACCCGTCGGTCACATTCCGAATCTTCAGTATAAAACCACCGCCGCCCGCCGCCAAATCGCCCTGTGGCGTTGTCGGTCGGCGGACCATACCTATACTTTTCCGGATGACCTGCCCGCACCGTCGCCGCCCTCGACGCCGGGCCGAGTGTCACCCCCCACACCGCGGCATCATTGCCGCCGAGGCCGAGCGTGAGTGATTCATCCCCGTCGTTCCTGGAACGTCACCAGTTTCTGATCTATCGGCTGTTCTCGCTGGCGGGGCTGATCCCGATCGGGGCGTTTGTGGCCGTGCACCTGCTGACCAATGCCTCGATTCTGGCCGGAGACGATGGTCGGACGTTCCAGTCTCGGGTGGACATGATCCACTCGCTCGGGCCGCTGCTCGTGCCGATCGAATGGGCCTTCATTTTTCTGCCCCTGCTGTTTCACGCGGCGATTGGTTTTGTGATTATCGCCAATGGCATGCCCAACGTCGGCTCGTATTCGTATGTTGGCAACGTGCGGTACACGCTGCAGCGGGCGACCGGCATGATCGCGTTCGCGTTTATCGTCTGGCACATTGTGCAGCTGCACTGGTTGGGTAAGCCGTTTGGCGGCGGGCAGTTTGATCCACACCGTGCGGCGAGCACGGCCGCCGAGGCGCTCCAACCCACCCTGGTGGCGATTTTTTACGCGATCGGCGTCTTGGCGACCGTGTTTCACTTCTCCAACGGCCTCTGGACGCTTGGCATCACCTGGGGCCTGTGGACGAGCCCGGCCGCAATGCGGCGGGCCAACGTGATCAGCATCGTCATCGGTGTCGGCCTCGCAACCGCAGGCCTCGGGGCACTGGCCGGCATGCGATCGATCGATGTGCCCCGGGCCCGTGAGGCGGAAACCTGGGCCGAAAAACAGAAGCATGCCCTCTCCGGCCCGGGTGCCGCGGTCGCTCCCGTTCCGATCCCCAACGCACACTAAATCATTCCCGATCGAGGAGGGCAAATACCATGGCTCAACCAAGGGTCCTTGTCATCGGTGGTGGTCTCGCGGGCCTGTCGGCCACCATGCGGCTGGCCGAACTGGGCCTCGACGTCGATCTTGTAAGTCTCGTGCCGGTGAAGCGGTCGCACAGCGTCTGCGCCCAAGGGGGCATTAACAGCGTCAATGCCCTCACCCGGCAGCAGGGCGACAGTGAGTGGAAGCACCTTGATGACACCGTGTATGGAGGTGACTTCCTCCAGCACCAGCCACCCGTCAAGGAGATGGCCGACTGGGGGCCGCGGATCATCGATCTGATGGACCGCCTGGGCGTGCCCTTCAACCGCACGTCGGAAGGCTTTCGTGACCAGCGGCGGTTCGGCGGCACGCTCTACAAGCGGACTGCCTTCGCCGGGGCCACCACGGGGCAGCAACTGCTCTACGCGCTCGACGAGCAGGTGCGGCGATGGGAGGCGGCCGGCAAGGTGAAGAAGTGGGAGTTTTGGGACTTCCTTGGTCCCGTGCTCGACGATACTGGCCGCTGCCGGGGCGCTGTCTGCCAGGATCTCGTCACGATGCAGTTCAAGGCGTTTCCGGCGGATGCGGTCGTGCTTGCCACCGGTGGCAATGGCTTGATCTACGGCCGGTCAACGATGTCGATGGTCTGCACCGGCAGTGCCGTGAGCCGTGCCTATCGGGCCGGTGCCTGGTATGGGAATGGCGAGTTCATTCAGGTGCACCCCACCGCGATCCCCGGCGCTGACAAACTGCGACTGATGAGCGAGAGCGCCCGCGGTGAAGGAGGGAGGGTCTGGGTGCCACGGACACCGCAAGATCCCCGCGACCCGCGGAGTATTCCGGAGGCCGAACGTTCCTACTTTCTCGAGGAGCGGTATCCCAAGTACGGCAACCTCGTGCCCCGGGACATCGCCACCCGCGAGATCTTCGACATCTGCACGACGGACGGGCTCTCCGTGGAGAAGGACAGGCTCTGCGTCTACCTCGACCTCACGCACATCCCTCGGGAGACACTCGACCGGAAGCTCGGTGGGATCCTCGAGATCTACGAGAAGTTTCAGGGCGTTGATCCGCGGGTGACGCCGATGAAGATTTTCCCGGCGGTGCACTACTCGATGGGTGGCCTGTGGGTTGATTACGAGAAGAGCAAAACGGGCGGTTTAGTGGAGGGCTCGATCCGCAATCAGCAGACCAATCTGCCCGGCCTCTACGCGATCGGCGAGTGCGACTACCAGTATCACGGGGCAAACCGGCTGGGAGCCAACTCGCTGCTCTCGTGCATCTTCAGTGGCTTGTTCCTCGCCCCCTCCCTGGCGAACGCCTGCGGCGGCACGCCGGGGGCCGACACGACCCGGCTGTTTGAGGCCGAGATCCGTCGCCAGGAGGAGCGGCATCGAGAACTGCTCGGTCGCACGGCCGGCGATGAGAATCCGTACGCCCTGCACCAGGAACTTGGCAACCTGATGACGCGAGTGGCCACAGTGGTGCGGCGGAACGACCAACTCGAGGCGGCCTACGACGACGTCTGCGAGATGGCCCGGCGGTGGAAGCGGTGTGCGGTCTCTGATACGGGCAACTGGACCAACCAAAACGTCGTGTTCACCAAGTCGCTCGGTGATATGTTTCCAATCGCAAAGCTGATTTTGAAGGGCGCGCTGCTGCGAGACGAGTGCCGGGGCGCCCATTTCAAGCCCGCCTTCGCAATGCCCGGTCTCGCAGCCACAGACCCCGTCGAGAAGCGACGGGAGGCGGAGGAGTGGTGCGACTCCTTCCAAGCCAACACGGAGAAGTGGCTCAAGTCGACGATCGCGGCCTGCGGCCCCGATGGCGATCCGGAGATTTCCTACCGGGAGATCGACACCTCGCTGATCCCACCGCGTCCGCGACTCTACGGCCTCGTGGGCGGCGACGCGATCGAAGAGGTGTGGAAAGAGCGGCAGGAGCGCGCGGCCACGAGCCGCGAGGCGGCAGTACCGGTCGGAGCGGGCAGCTGAAGACGAACGCTGGAGCCAGAGGAGAAAAACCATGATCAAGGCGATGGAAGCGGTGGCGGATCTCGTGACTGCCGGGGCTGATGATGCAGCTCACGGCGGGTCGAGCCGGGTGATTCGGGTGCGGGTGCTCCGGCAGGATGTCGCCGGTGGCGAAAGTTACTTCGAGCGGTTCGAAGTGCCGTACGAACCCAACATGAACGTGATCAGCGTGCTCCAGAAAATCGCCGCACGGGCCCGGTCGCAGGATGGCCGCCGCGTGGCGCCGGTCGCCTGGGATTGCTCCTGCCTGGAGGAGGTCTGCGGCTCCTGCACGATGCTGATCAACGGCCGCACTCGCATGGCCTGCTCGGCGCTCGTCGATTCGCTCGTGTCGACGGACGGCGATGAAATCGAACTGCGGCCGATGTCCAAGTTCCCGGTGGTCCGAGACCTCGTGGTGGATCGGCGGCGGGTGTTCCGCGGTCTCGAGAAGGTGAAAGCATGGGTGCCTGTGGAGGGATCGTACGACCTCGGCCCGGGGCCACGGATTTCGCCCGAGGACCAGGAAGACGCCTACCCGCTCACGGAGTGCATGAGCTGCGGCTGCTGCTTAGAAGCTTGCCCACAGTACATGAAGATCGAAACGGTTCGTCGCGACGACGAGTCGGAATCGGACTTCGAGAAGCGGCGTAAGGCGGCCTTCGATTCAGGGTTTGTTGGCGCTCATGCGATCAGCCAAGCGATGCTATTCAACAGCCATCCCACGGGTCGGATGATCGCCGACGAGCGGCTGGAGGCACTGACCGCGAAGGGTGGCATCCAGATGTGTGGCAATGCCCAAAACTGCGTGGCGGTGTGTCCGAAACACATTCCGTTGACCCGGTCGATTGCCCGCGCGGGTCGAGCCGCGACCGTCTGGGCGATCAAGAGGCTCTTCGACCGCTGATGGCGTGACCACGTCGCCCAGATAAACGTTGCGAGCCGTCGGGAACCCGGCGTGAACGACGTGGTACTGGCCGCCGGATGGGTTCGCTGCCCTGGACGGGGGCGAAAACGGATGGAGAGGCGGCTCCACGCTCCGCACGTTTGCCGGCCGGGGAGGGGCGTGGTACTCTCTCTGGGTAGTGCGCGGCTTTCTTCAACGCCGCCAACCGCTTTCCCGGACCCCAGCCGAGGCTGTGCCGGGCCTTCCGCAGTGGGCATCAGGACGCCCCGCGGAATGATGCGGACGACGTTCGAGGAAGCAAACGAGGTACCGAGTGTTTATGGACAACGGGTCTGGACATCCGACGGAGTCGGGTGCACCGACCGGGGTGATGGAGGGGGCCGTGGCCCCTCAAGTAGCGGGAAGTTTTCACACGCTGGGGCTTTCCGCGGCGACACTGGCCGCCGTCGACCGGGCGGGCTACACGACGCCGACGCCGGTGCAAGCGGGGCTCATCCCGAGGGCCCTGGCGGGGATTGATGTGCTGGGCCAGGCGCGAACGGGCACTGGCAAAACCGCGGCCTTCGTGCTGCCGATTCTCGAGAAGATGATGCAACCGGGACGGCCCGGTGGCCCCAGGGCGATCGTGCTCGTGCCGACTCGCGAACTCGCGGTGCAGGTCAAGGACGAGTTTGAGAAACTTGCCCACGGCACGAAGATTCACTGCGTGGCCGTGTACGGCGGCAAGCCGATCAAGGGACAGATCGACAAACTGGCGAAGCATCCGGCTGTGGTCGTGGGCACGCCGGGTCGGGTGCTGGACCACATGGGCCGAGGCACGCTCACGTTCGGGGCGATCGAGATGGTGACGCTCGACGAGGCCGATCGGATGCTCGACATCGGGTTTCGGCCCGACATTGAGAAGATCCTCCGGCGGTGTCCGGACAGCCGCCAGACGCTGCTGCTCTCGGCCACGGTGCCGCCGCCGGTGCAGAAACTGGCCACGCGATACATGCGGGATCCCGAGATCATGGATTTCTCGGTCAATGAACTCGCCGTTGAGACGATCGAGCAGCGGTACTTCACCGTTGACCCGACACGGAAGTTCGATCTGCTCGAACGGCTGCTCGACCGGGAGCAACCGCGGCAGGCGATCGTCTTCTGCCGCACCAAGCGGGGCACCGACAAGATTTATGAAAAACTCGCCCGGCGGAGGAGTCGGAGCCGGGATCACGGGGCCGCCGAAGAGGTTGCCTGCATTCACGGCGACCTCTCCCAGAGCATTCGCGACCGTGTGATGCGGGAGTTTCGTGAAGGCAGCGTGAGAATCCTCGTGGCTACTGACGTGGTCGGTCGCGGGATCGACGTGTCGAGCGTGTCGCACATCGTCAACTACGACATCCCCGAGTTCTGCGACGATTACGTGCATCGCGTCGGTCGCACGGGCCGCATGGGCCGCGAGGGAATCGCCTTCACGTTTGTGAGTCCGGAGGAAGGGCCGCAGTTGACCCGGATCGAGATCCGCATCGAGCGGCTGCTGAAGCGGGACGAGATCGAAGGCTTCGAGGCCTTCGACCGGCGGCCCAAGCCGGCGCCGGTGGAGCACGTTCCGACGGGAGGTTTTCAACGGGCTGCGGCCGCGGCTGCGGCCGGTGAGGCTGCTCCCGAGGCCGAGGAGCCGAAGCGGCCTCCGGCATCGTCGGGCCTGGGCAAGGGCCGCGGGCCAAAGCGACATCGTCGGGCGCTGTAGGCCGCGGCTCGCGCGAAGCTCGCACGAGCCTCACGAGAGGAGAATGCGAAGCATGACGCCTCGTGAGGCACGGGCGGTGAGGCAACGGCTGCAGAGCCTCGCGGCCGCGGGTGTAGCGGAGTTGCCGAGAGCCACAAGGCGAGGCAACGCCCCTACCGGTGCGATGCCCCCTGCGGGCGGCCGATCGAGTGTGGAGCCTGCGACGACCACTCCCGTGGCATCCACTTGCGACGGCGACCGCGCGGTGGCCCTGCGGGTGCTTCAGGCCGAGGTGGCGGGCTGTACGAAGTGCGTCGACCTCGCCTCGTCGCGGACCACCACTGTGTTTGGCAGTGGTTCGCCCAACGCACGAATCTGCTTCTTCGGTGAGGCGCCTGGGGCCGATGAAGACGCGTCGGGTGAGCCCTTCGTGGGTCGGGCTGGCCAGCTGCTCACGAAGATCATCGAGGCCTGTCAGCTTCGCCGCGAAGACGTCTACATCCTCAATGTGCTGAAGTGTCGGCCACCGGGGAATCGGCTGCCCTTGCCCGGTGAGGTGGGCAACTGTCGGGGATTCTTCGAGCGACAGTTTGAAGCGATCTCGCCGGAGTACATCTGCTGCCTGGGGGCCACTGCAGCGCATGCCCTGCTCGAGACGGCGGAGCCGATCGGGAAGCTCCGCAAGCGGTGGTTCACCTTCCATGCCTCGAAGGTGATCTGCACCTACCACCCGTCGTACCTGCTGCGAAATCCTGCTGCGAAGCGGGAGGTGTGGGACGACATGAAGCTCATGATGGCCGACATGGGCGTCGAGCTCTGAGGCGTCGCGGTTCGCGTGTGGTGCAGGTAGGAAACCTGCACCTACGAGGAGCGATGCAGGCTGGACGACTTCGTAGCCGCAGGTTTTTTACCTGCGCTGCATGGGCTCGACGGTAGGCATGATGCAGGTAGGAAACCTGCACCTACGAGGAGCGATGCAGGCTGGACGACTTCGTAGCCGCAGGTTTTTTACCTGCGCTGCACG
>QWQL01000033.1 GCA_003670825.1 Planctomycetota bacterium | reverse complement strand
TCTGAGACCGGCGTCAGCTCGTTCACCGTGACCGCGAGGTTGCTCACATCGGTCCGGCCGGCACGACGCATTTTTCGGCAACTCCCCGATGAGGTCTCGTTTCACGGCGGCTACCGCCTCGGCCACATCGTCCATCTTGCTCTTGATGCTGGGGGACTCGTTGATCCTCGCCTTCATCGCCTCGGCGATGGCATCCCGCAGGACTCCCATCGCCGCGTCCTCACCGCCAGCCAACTTCTCGCCGTTCCCAACGCCTGCCCGCCAGCCCATCGAATGCACCGATACTCAATCGCAGCGCCGTGATCGTGCGTCCGAAGAAGCCGTCCTGCGCCTGGCTTCCTCGGCGGGAGAGACGAGTTCGGGCCCGGGCAGGAGGATCTCGAGCCCCCGACGGACGCCGCGGCAGAGCGTGCGCTCGAGTTCGTCTCGCGGCAGATCACGGAGTTCGTGACCGGGGAAATCATCGACCGCGGGGCACGTGTCGGGCTCGCCCACCGTGAGATCGACGGTGATCGGCTCGACATCGGCCGTGATCCGTCGGCCCGCGTCGTCGAAGTCGAGCCAGCCTCCGGCGCGTTCCCAGCGGTCGTCGGCCGGGTCGTGCTTCACGCCGAGCAAACTGCAGAGCAAGCCGGCGACGGCGGCGGGTGTGGACTGCCCCAGGAACGGCACTGCCGCGGCGGCCTGCGAGGCCGGTGAGATGAGCCTCGCTGCCAGGGCGCCCGGCTCGAGATGATCAGTTGGGTCAGTCGCGCCGCGGCCGACGTACGCGACCTTGTGCCGCGGAAGGGCCAGCGCAGTGGCGTCGGCCCGGCGGCGGAGCACGAAGGCGGCTTCGTCATGCTCCGCCGCGACGTCGAATGACGCCGCGTCGTGGCGCTCCAGCCGCACGTTCACCTCGATCCGCGCGTCGTTGCGGACGACCGCGATGGTGCCCGCCACGCTGAACGAGTCTCGTCCGCCTGCCAGACATTCCCACAGCGGCGCGAGGTCGGCAGCCAAGGCGTTGGCCGGGGTACCGGCGGGATCAACGGCAGCCGGTCTCTGGTCGGCCCGAGCGCCGGGAGCGGTCCCCGGCCCAAGCAGCCCGGCGACGAACAGGGCAACGAACCACGAATGAAGGAGGCGCATGGGGGTGAGGGCCCGGTGGAGTGGCGTCGGCACGAACCGCATGCACCATAGCGAACGGGAAACAACGGGCGCGACCGTTTTCGAGCACACCACTGAGCGTTCGTGCTCAGCATCCCGATCGGCACGACGCAGACGGAAACGGCATGATGTCACCGAGCGCGTGTCGCCAAAAGCCAGCCTGCCTCCGATGCCTTCGATCGCGTTTCATCCGGTTCCTAACGTCTGCGACAGCGCTGTGGACAACAGGGAGTGGCCCTAGTACATCTAAAAGGTGGTCAGATCGAGACAGGGGTCGACCGCATGGGGCGGAGGCATGGGCGGGGAGTTTTGCCGTGATCGTGTTGTTCCTTGATTTGGCCTCGTAGGTTGCCATGCGTGGACCTGTCACAATTCCTTTCAGCATGCGGCTCCAGCGTGTGTCGCACCGTCGAACGCCACATGGTTTCACCCTCGTCGAGCTGCTGGTGGTGATCGCGATCATCGCCACGCTGATCGGCCTCCTGCTGCCCGCCGTCCAGAGCGCCCGGGAGTCGGCCCGCCGCACCAAGTGCTCGGGAAACCTCAGGCAACTCGGGCTCGCCATTCACAACCACGAATCGGCCAAGCGACGGTTCCCACCTGGCGCACAGGGAAGAGATCCGCTGACGGGGGAATACCCCACCTCGATCGCGAAGCCGCGGCACCCCTTCGTCGCCCACATTCTGCCCTACATCGAAGAGGGCGGCATCTATTCCATCTACGATCTGAACCAAGGGTTCAACATGCCTGCCAACCGGCCGGCAGCCTCGCAGAAACTCTCGTTCATGCAGTGCCCCTCTGATGAGGCCCAACAGCCGTGGACACCGCAGGTGGGCGACTACAAGGGCAACTATGGGGTTAACTGGGGTCGGTGGAACTACATCGACCAGGGGGGCCCGGCATCGAACCCGGCTCCGCTCAATGTCACCCACCAGCGGGGCAAGTCGCCCTTCTATATGGAGTATGGCGCCAAGATGGGACAGATCACCGACGGCACGTCCAAGACGCTGGCCATGATGGAAATGCTGCAGCCGCCCCAAAACCATTCCAGCCAGACGACCGATCGGCGTGGTCGGGTCTGGAACGATGACTCCGGCTGTTACCAAATCTCGACCCGGCTCACGCCCAACAGCCGTTCCCCCGACTACGGTTCGTGCATCGACGACCCCGCCAAGGGTTGGCCCTGCACCCGCGACGCGACGGCGAGCAACGCGACGCAGTGGTTCATGGCCAGCCGGAGCGGTCACCCGGGCGGCGTGCATGCCGTGTTTTGCGACGGAAGCGTGAGCCTGGTGGTCGACTCCATCGACCTGGCAGTCTGGGCTGCGGCGAGCGGGCAGGGCGACGGCGAAGCCGTGACGGGGGTCAACTGATGACGGCAGCTCATCGATCTGGATGCGGGCGAGCGCCGGCGCTGACGGGCTGGGTTCTGCTGCTGGCAGGCCTCGCCGCCACCGGGTGTCGCGAACCCGGCCCGCCCCGCGGTGCCGTCCAGGGAACGGTCACTGTGGGCGGGGCGGCCGTGGCCAACGGCGTGATCCGGTTCTTTGCCTTGGGCGATGGCATCGGCAGCGACGGCCCGATCACCGCCGGCCGCTACGAGATTCCCGCCGAGCGGGGCCTGTCGCGCGGCACCTACCGCGTGGAGATCTCGGCCCTCAAGCCGACTGGCCGCCGGGTGCCCGACCCCGACGCCGGTCCGGGCGACATGAAGGACGAAGTCGTCGAGACGATCCCAGTCCAATACAACCGCAACTCCCAGCTGAAGATCGACTTCGATCCCACGGAGAAGCGGGCGCACGACTTCCAGTTGGCGGTGCCGTAATGATGGATAGACGCCGGATGCCTCGTGTGGCCGTGACGCTCGAGTGGGTGCTCCGGGCGTGCCTCGTTCTCTGGGTGGCGCTGCCGGCGGCGAATGCGGCCGAACCGGCGCGTGGGAAGCGTCCGCCGAACATCGTGCTGATCGTCGCCGATGATCTCGGCTACGGAGGGCTGGGCTGCTACGGCCAGCAACTCGTGCAGACGCCCCACATCGATGCACTCGCCCGAGAGGGCCTGCGATTCACGGATTTTTACGCCGGAAGTTGCAAGTGCATGCCGTCCCGGAGCGCGCTCATGACGGGACAGCACACGGGCCACACCAGGGTGCGGGCGAACAGCGCGACCCAGACGCTCTCGGCCGAGGACGTCACGCTCGCGAAGGTTCTGGCTCAGGCGGGCTACGCCTGCGGCGGGTTCGGCAAGTGGGGGCTGGGCGACGTCGGCACCGCCGGGGCTCCCGGGGCGCACGGCTTCGGGGAGTGGGTGGGTTTCCTCGACCAGGCCCAGGCCCATTTCCACTACCCGGACTGGATCTGGCAGGGGGGCGCGAAGATGCCGCTGACAGGCAACGACTTCGCGGCCGGCCGCCGAACGACCTACGCACCCGACGTGATCCACTCGGCCGCGCTCGATTTCATCCGCCGACACCGATCCGGCCCCTTCTTCTGCCTGCTGGCCACCACCATTCCGCATGCCGAACTGCTCGTCCCGGAGGACTCCCTGGCCGAGTACGACGGCAGGTTTCCCGAGACGCCCTATGTCGGTGATCACTACGCCAGCAACCCCAAGCCGCGGGCCACCTACGCCGGGATGATGACCCGCTTCGACCGGGACGTGGGCCGGCTCGTGGCCTTGCTCGACGAACTGGGCATCGGAGAGGAGACGGTCGTGCTCTTCACGAGCGACAACGGGCCGATCAATGCGGGTGGGTCGGATCCGTGGTTTTTCCGCAACGCCGGCCCGCTTCGCGGCCTCAAGTTTTCGCTCTACGAGGGGGGCATCCGCGTGCCGCTGATCGTGCGCTGGCCGGGGCGAGTCACGGCCGGCGGCCTCACGGGGCAGATCGGGGGCTTCGAGGATCTGCTCCCCACGTGCTGCGAACTCGCGAACGTTGCGCCGCCACCGGGAATCGACGGCGTCCCGCTCGTGCCCACGCTCCTGGGTGAGGCCGGCCAGCGGCAGCGCCCCTACTCGTATTGGGAAGACGGCGAACCGGGGGCGCTCGCCCAGGCGGCCCGGGTCGGGAACTGGAAGGCCGTTCGCCCGCAGGCCGGGGCGCCGCTGGAACTGTACGACCTCGCCGCCGACATCGGCGAATCCCGTGACGTGGCGGCCGAGCATCCTGCCGTCGTGGACAAGATCGAGGCGATCCTGAGGGAAGCCCACGTCGACCGCCGTGACCCGTGAACCGGTGCCTCCCCGAGCCGACGATATGCCGCCGCCCGAGCTGATGAACTCACTTCCCTGCCGCGGCCCAGCGCTTCATCGTGGCGATGTTGGCTTCGACGGCGGGAATGCCGAGTTCGCGATACACCTGCATGTCGCTGTCGTACATGGCGTCCGACTCGGGCCCCAGATCGCGAGTCTCGACGATCCATTGATCGAGGCGGCCGCGGAGCGCGGCGAGCGCGGCGGCATTGGCGGGATCGGCCGCGAGGTTCTCGAGCTGCCAGCGGTCCTCCCGCCAGCGGTAGAGCTCCTCGGCTGGCCGCGTCGGGGCGAACAGGAGCCGCGTCGTTTCCGGAGCGAGTCGACCGGCGTCGTGCAGCGACCGCAGCGCTACCAGCGCGGGTCGCGCGTCCTTGTAGGCATTGGGCTGCAGCAGCGGCCGAGCCGGGTAGAAGTTGCGGATGTAAAGCCAGTCGGCCGTGCGGACGCTCCGGATCCGGTCCACCGTCTCGTCGCAGCGGTCGCGGGCCGCGAACACCGCCTCGCGGGGCTCGTAGCCCGGCGCGAACACGTTTCGCCCCTGCATCGCCGCGGGGATCTGCAGCCCGGCCATGGCCAGCGAGATCGCTGGCATGTCGATCTGCTCGACGAGGTCTTCCCGCACCGCGCCCCGCGGAACTCCGGGGCCGCGAACGATGAAGGGCACGTGCGTCCCCTCGTCGTAGAGAAACTGCTTCGCACGCACATGGCTGATGCCATGATCGGTCATGAAGATCACGAGCGTCTCGTCGAGCAGGCCTTCGTCCGCCAGCCGCCCGATCACCCGGCCGACATGGGCGTCGGTGAGCCGCACCGCATCGAGGTAGGCCGCCCGGTCGGCCAGGAGCACGCCGTCGCGGGGCAGGTAGGGGGGCAGGGTCACCGTCGCCGGATCGGTCGCGGCACCGAACGCGGCCGCGGCCTGGCGTGGCAGCCGTTCCAGCCCCCCCTCGCCGTCGCGGAGCTTGCCGCCGGGCAGCTGCACCTGCATGAAGAAGTGCTGGCCGGGTTTCCGGCCCGCCCAATCTTCGCCGTCGTAGATGGCGGCGTTCCACTCGAAGTTGTAGTCGGTCTTGCCGAGCGGCTGCGGCCGGTCGCCCGGGTTCTCGGCGGCGCCTGGCAACCCGTCACCGATGCAGGTGTACCAGCCGGCTTCCTGGAAGATGGCGGGCACCGGCCGCACGCCGGCGGGCAGTTCGATCGTGAGCTGGCCGCGGCCGCTGCGGTGATGATGGGCCCCGATCGTGGTCTGGTACATCCCCGTGATCATCGCCGAGCGACAAGGGGAGCAGACCGGCGCCGTCACGAAGGCATGGGCGAATCTCGTTCCCTCGGCGGCCAGGCGATCGACGTGCGGGGTGGGCACCGCCGTGGAGCCGTAGCAGCCGAAGTCGGCCGACATGTCGTCGACCACGATCCACAGGATGTTGGGCCGGTCGCCGGCCGGAGCCGTCGACGCGACGGTGACCGCGACGAGCCAGAACAACACGAACACGATGCCACGCATGATCGCACCTTCGAGGGTTTCCGCAGCCGGCAGCAAGCGATCTCGCAAGGATACCCTGCCAGCAGTGGCCGGCTCCGTTCCGATTCAGGAAGGGCCCTCGGAATCACTTGTCATTCCCCTTCGCCGCACGTATTACCCGACCTCCGCGGGGCGAGCACCCGGCGGGTGAAGTCCAGGATATGTCCCACAGGCCGTGCCGTTCGCATGCGTCGCGCTGAGGCGGCCAAAGGCACCGCCGCCGGCACGATGACGGTCACCGGCCCGCATTCCCGGAGCGGCTGCGCCACGAATCGCTTTCTGCTTCCTCCCATCCCTCGTCTGCCGTGACGGCATCGAAAGGCACATCGCATGGATCAGCTCGGTAAGGTCCGGACCCGCCGCGAGTTTCTCGGGGCCGCCCCGGTGGCGTTCGCAGCGTTTCATGCCGTTGCGGGATCTTCGTCCGTCGAGGAACAGTTTCGCGACTGGATTCGGCCCCACGTGGTCAAGCCGGACACCTTGAAGATGTTTCTCGACCCGAAGGCCAAGGCGTGGGCCCGCTTCGACCCGACCTTCGGCTACCTCCTCCGCAACTCCTTCGTGCGGGACGGCGTCGATGGATGCCACACCTTGGCACGCTACGAATCGACCGGGCAGCGCATGCAGGTCAACTTCCGGGATCAGCCCTGCCGCATCCACACCTACGGCGACAGCTTCACGCAAGGCCACCAGGTGAGCGACGGGGAGACGTGGCAGGAGGTCCTGGCGGCGCACTTCTGCGAACCGATCCGGAACTTCGGAATCGGCGGCTTCGGCGTCTACCAGGCCTATCGCAGGCTGCTGATGAACGAGCAGTCGGAGATGAGCGCGAAGAACCTGATCTTCAACATCTGGGGCGACGATCATTGGCGAAGCGTCTATGCCTGGCGTTGGCTCGCGTTTCCGCAAAATGTCCTGGATTCGATGGCGGGGGCCATGTTCCATGCCAACCCCTGGGTTCATGGCCGGCTGGATGACGCGGGCGATCTCGTCGACAAGCCGAATCTCTGCCCCACCGAACAATCGCTCGAACAGCTCTGCGACCTCGACTTCATCGTCGAGACGTTTCGCACCGACGAGATCGCGCAGGTGCTGTTCGCCGAACGCACGGGCACCCTGGCGGATCCGACGACCTTCGCATCGACGGCACGTCGCGCGGGTGTCGACCCCGGGGATCTGTCGAGTGCCGCGGCCATCCAGAAGGCCGCCAACCGGGTGCTGCAGGGCTATGCCGTGCGGGTCGGCATGAAGGTCATGGAGCGACTGAAGCGGTTTTGCAGCGAGCAGGACAAGAACCTGATCGTGCTCCTGAGCTATCCGGCGGGGGCCGTGTGGCATGGCTGCGCTCGTGGTTCACCGGATGACCCGCACCACGTGGACTGGCATCCCCAGATCTTCCGCCAGCACCTCGATCAGTTGGGCATCCCGTGGATCGACAGCCTGCCGGCCCATGTGGCGGAGTTCGACTCGTTCAAGCTCTCAGCCCAGGACTATGTCGACCGGTACTACATCGGCCATTACAACCCCACGGGAAACCACTTCTTCGCGTACGCCATCAAAGACAGGGTCCGCGATTGGCTGAGCCCCCCGCCGCCCGCGTATCAGCATGGGGACGAGCCTCTGATCCGATTCAAGGAGTATCTGCCCGGATGAACGTGCTGCGACCACACGATAGCCCTGGCGACCGGCAGGGCCGGAACGGGTCCGACCCAAGCCTTGCGGGGGAGAACCCCCGCTGGTAAGAGTTTAGTTCGGTGTCGGTGCTCGTGAACGGACCGGCGAGATGACGGTGCGTTCAGCCGTGGGGACGCCTCCGCGGGCGCGTCGTTCCTGACCAAAGTTCGTTCTTCAGTCAGTTTGCTCACGGAGAAGATTGCCCATGCCGCGCCGCCATCGCCAGTCCGACCGCCAACGCGACTGCCGGGCCGTTCCCGGTCCGGAAGCACTTGAACCGAGGCACCTGCTCGCGGGCGTGGAGTTGGTGCAAAACGGAAGCTTCGAATCGCCGGTGAACGCGACCTTCGGGCCCGCAGCAGATCACTGGCAGGAAGCGCCCCCCGGGGCCCCGTTCCCGAGCGTCGTCAACTACCCGTGGCTCGCCAGCCCGGGGATCTGGAACCTGACCGGCCCCAATCCCGAGGGCAACCAGATCGGCGTGCTCGCGGGCAACGCCGCACAAACCGTCGGCACCCTGCAGGCCGACAAGCTCTACACGTTCTCCTACTCCGTGTACTTCCGTTCGGCCCAGCCGTTCGAGGGCGACTTGACCAGCAACCTGTGGTCCGGCGACATCCTCGGCACGAACCTGCCCAGCCCGCTGCCCATCAACCAGTGGATCGACGTCTCGGCCACGATCAACACGTCGCTGCCGACCTATGCGAGCCTGATTGACAGGCCCTTGAAGGTGCACTTCTATTCCACGGGCGCCTACAACGAGATCCTGCTCGACGGGGTCAGCCTCATGATGGAGGACGCGCCGCCGCCGGCCCCGGTGACCTACTACGTCAGCTCGAGCACGGGCAACGACGCGAGCGACGGGTTGTCGCCGGGCACCGCGTGGGCGAGCTTCTCGCCCTTTGTGCCCATGACGCTCGGCCCGGCCACCACGGTCCAGCTCAGGCGCGGCGATGCCTGGCCCAACAGCCAGCTGGTGCTGGCCGGGAAAGGAACGGCGACCGCACCGATCCGGCTGACGGCCTACGGCGAAGGGGCCCCTCCGCTGATCACGGGCATCAACGTGACGGACAAGGCCGCCGTGGTGATCAACAACGGCTCGAACTGGGTCATCGATTCGCTCAATCTGCGCCAGGCCAAGGTCGGCCTCTACCTCCGCTACACGGGTGGCAACACCGACGGCACCGGGGCGATGTTCAACAACACGAACATCACCGTGTCGAACATGCACTTCCAGGACATGAACCACCCCTGGAACAACCCGGACGGCAGCATCACGGTGCAGCCGCCATACGAGCTGTCATGGGGCGCCGGGATTTGGGTCGGGGGCAACATTCCCTCCCCCCCCGGCGGTCCGTGGGCCTCCGTGTCCACCACGGTGCTCGACGGTCTGACCGTGCGGCACAGCAGTTTCCAAAACGTGCAGACCGGCGTCGGAACCGGCTGGTACTTCCCGCCCGCCTACAAGCGGCGGCTGCTCAACGTGACGCTGGAGGATTCCTGGGTCACCGGCGCTGCGAACGGCGCGTTCGCCTTCTTCAACACCTCCGGCTTTCAGGTGCGGCGGTGGGACACCTGGCTGGGCGGCACCATGTTTTTCTCGGGGGGCACGACGGCGGCCTTCCTCCAGGACATGGACAACGTGCTGATCGAGAACTCCGAGTTCGCCTACAACAAGCGCAACCAGACCGGCAACGACGGCGTCGGGATCGACTTCGAGGGGAACGTCTCCAACTCCGTCTTTCAGCACAACGTGATCCACAACAACGACGGCGCGGGAATTCTGATCCTGCCCACCAACGGCAACAACACCGGCCTCCAGATGACCTCGAACACGCTCTGGAACAACGCGCGGAATCCGCTCGACTCCGGGCAGAACAAGGAGGCCATCGCGTCGAACAACTCGCACTCCGGGCAGTTCGCGAACAACGGGGTCTACCTGGGGACGGACACGAACAGCGGCCTTGCCGTCTACAACAACCAGACCCGGTGGAACAACCTGTTCTGGGCCAACCTGGGGAACAACCGGACGGCAACGAGCTGGGCGGCAGTTTCCGGTCGGCCCGTGGTGTGGGACTTCACGACCGGCGTGGCTGGCTGGGGGAACGCGCAGGGCTGGTCGGGGTTCGGCGAAAGCGGCGGCCGGCTCGTGGGCACCTCCTCCGGAACCGATCCGAACGTGGAAAGCGCGCCGACCTGGGTGAACACCCGGGAGCGCCGCTGGGTGCTGGTGCGGATGAGCCAGACCCAGGGTGATTCGGGGCAGCTCTCCTTCCAGACCGAGACCGACGCCACCTGGACGCCCGCCAAGTCGGTCACCTTCCCCATCATCGCCGACGGCGTGATGCGCACCTACGTGGTGGACATGGGACAGTCGGCCGAGTATCGCGGCGTGGTGACCCGCTGGCGCCTCGCTCCTACGAACGCCGCGGGGTCGGCGATCGCGATCGAAGACTTCGAGTCACGGATCGACCCCTATCTGCAGGCCGCCGCGGCGATCGACACCAACGTTGTGGACGTGGCCTTCAACATGGCGATGCTGCCCGGCGGGGGCGTGCTCGACCCCGCGAACTTCACCCTTTCCGGCCCGGGCCGGGGAACCCTCGCCGCGAACCCCGACTCGGTGTCGCAGATCGCGACGGCAGCCGGGCCCGTGTTCCGCCTGAAGTGGAACACCGGGGTCGCCACGGGCGCGCCGGCCACGGTGACGGTGACCAACGCGCAGAATGCACGCGGCTACGGGATCGGCACCGGGCCCGGCGTGAACTCCGCGACCTTCAGCACCATTCCGGTCGACATCGTCGTCGACACCCCTGCCAGCTCGACGCAGACGCAGGCCCAGGCTGGCCATCCGCTGCTCACGGCGCAGAACGCGACGACCGTGACGAAGCGCGGTGGCGGCACGCTCGTCCTCGACGGGGCCAACACCTACGTTGGCGGGACGCGGGTCGAGGCGGGCCACGTGATCGTGCGGAACCTCTCGGCCCTCGGATCCGGGCCGCTCGAGGTGCTGGCGGGTGCCCGGGTCACGTTCGAGGTCGGCGTCGGCCGGGTGAACCTCGCCAACCTCGTCGTGCACCAGGGAGCCAGGATCGACGTCGGCCACGGCGGGTTGGTGCTGCCCGCGGGCACGATGTCCGCCGCCGCCGTTCGGGCGCTGCTGATCTCCGGTCGCAACGGCGGCAGTTGGGACGGCCCCGGCATCTCGACGTCGAACGCCCCGGCCGGGAGCCAGCGGGCGGTGGGGTACACCGTGAGGCCCGATGGCTCGATCGTGGTCGCCTACGCAGCCCCCGTTGACGGCAACCTAGATGGGGTCTTCGACATCTTGGATTTGAGTGAGATTCTTTCGGCGGGCAAGTTCGACACGGGTTCACCCGCCAACTGGACGCAGGGTGACACAAACTACGACAACGTCTTCGATATCCTTGATTTGGCCGACATCCTCGGGTCGGGCACGTACGACCAGGGCAGCTATCTCCCCGTGATCGCGACGGTGTTCGCGACCGGACCGCAGGCGGAGCCCGAGGCGTCCAGCCTGTCCATCGCGTCCGCTGCGGCAGCCGCAGCGGAACCGGCTGCCGCCGTCATGGTGGCGACCGACGAATCGAGCCCGGGCGACGGTGCCGCTTTGGCGCCGCGGCAGGAGGCAGCCCTCGTTTCCGAGCCGGCACCCTTTGCGACTTCGTCAGGTGGGGAAGCCGCGGCCGCGCCGCCCCGGCTGGCCCGATACGCCGCGGTACCGTTGGCTCGACGAACCGCGGCTCGGTTCGAACGGCCCGGCGACGCCCGCCTGCTTGCCTGGGCAACGCTCGCGGAAGGCACCAAAGCGGCTCGTGACGGTCTGTCGTCGCCGATCGACTCGACGCGGCCAGGCGGCCGGCGGCGCGGCCCGTAGGCGCGTCGCAGGCGGCCTTGGCCAACTTGACCGCCTTCGGTCACCACGGATCCCGATCACGATCACGGCGCCCCCAAATCAGTGGGTCGCAGTCCCTTGCGGGAGTACCCTGGGGTCGCTACAATATGTCTGGGGTCGACAGGTGGAACCAACGAACCATTCGGAAACATGGGTCCGATTCCCCGTCGTTGGCAGCTGTGCCTAATGCGCTCAACAAAAGGATAAACCGATGAAAACCGTCGCTGGCTGTCTCGTATTTCTCGCAGGCGTCGCCGTCGCAACGCAGGCGTCGGGCTCTTACGTCCAGTACTGGTCTGATTCGTACACCACGACCGCAGTCACGACCGACATCAACTTCGAGCTGGCGGCGCGGCAGACCGGACCGCTCACTCCCTACGTCGTGGGCGTGGTCCCCAGTTCGGGTACGGCCGCATTCTGGCAGACCCAGATCTTGTCGGATGGCACCACGGGAGCCCTGATGTTGTCGGGAGCCCCCGGCCTCGACATCTTGGCGTCGCCGGATCGGGACTTCAGCGGCTTGGACGCATCGGGATGGCTGGGCACCAAAGTCAGTTTCGATATCCAGGTGTCCAATCTTGCCGGGGGCTTTCAGTATGCAGCGGCAAACTTCGGCTCCAAACTGGGCGCCTCCGACGCGGCCAGCACCCTCGGCGTGCGCTTGGTGCAAGACAATCTTGTCAATGGCTTCGGCTCCTTCTTTCAGATCTACGACGGGACGGTATTGACGAACGTCTTCAGCCCGCCGTTCACCACCGGTGCCTATAATAACGTCGAGGTGTTCTTCACCGACACCGACGCCCAAGGCAATCCCACCAACGGCAATCCTTGGGACGGCGGCACGATGGCCGTCGGCATCGCCGTCAATGGCACTCCCGTTAGCAGTTTCAGCACGAGCGGCTGGACGCAAAACTACATCACGCTCGAAGCATCCTGGGATCGTGCACAGTTCCGCACCGCGAGCACTTTCGTCGACAACCTGACGGTCTTCCGCACCGTTCCCGAGCCGGCGACGCTCTCGCTCCTGGGCCTGGCAGCGATCGGGGCGGCGGGGATCCTGCGCGGGCGAAAAAAGGGTGACGCGGCCTGGCGTCGCGCCCGCGGTCTCCGACGATGACTAGTCGACCGAGAGCTGTGAGGGCCTCGCGGGCCCGTGGCTGCGTCCGCTCCGGGTGCCCGCATGGGTTCACCCTGGTGGAGTTGCTCGTCGTCATCGCGATCATCGCCACGCTGATCGGCCTGCTGCTTCCGGCCGTGCAGAGCGCCCGCGAGACGGCCCGGCGGACGAAGTGCAGCGCGAACCTGCGCCAATGGGGCCTGGCCCTGCTCAACTTCCACAATGCCCGCGGCCGGTTTCCGCCCGGAGGCATCAACGGCTGGACGATCAATCCCGACTCCTATTCCAATTTGGCGCCGTTTCGGAATGACCACGGCAACTGGGTGGTGCGGGTGCTGCCCTTCACGGAGGAGCAGGCGATCTATGACGAGATCCCGACCCGCCTGCTCGTCGACGCCCCTAACCCCCTGGGCCCGGTCACCAACGACCCGATCAACCAGCAGTGGATCACCGTGATCCGGGGGGGCCGGCCTCCGCCCTTGCTCGGCACGGGCCGCTGCCCGAGCGACGGCTACAAGGCCGGCCGGCCGTTCTTCAACTACATGGGCGTCCTCGGGCCGGCATGCATTCCTTCGGGCTGCGGCGGCGGTTCCTCCGAGCCGTTTCCCTGCGACCTCGACGAGTACAACATTCGCATTCCCTTCATCGATGCGGGCATGTGCATGGCGACCGACCAAGCCTGCAAGGCCAATCGACCGCCGTTGCTTGGGATGTTCAGCCGGCTCGGCTACCATCGCGTTCGCCTCAAGGACGTCGCGGATGGCACGTCCAAGACGCTGTTGGTCGGCGAGAGCCTGGTCGGTGAATCGGGACACATGAACGACATCGCCGAAATCCGCGGCTTCTGGGCGGGCATGGACACGGGCACGGCCCATGGCAACACGATCCCGCCGATCAACTGGCACATCGAGGTCGACAACGCCGTTTGTGCGAATCCCCGCCAACACAATCGGTTCAACTACCATGTCTCGATGGGCTTCCGTTCCAATCACCCCGGTGGCGCGAACTTCGTGTTCGTCGACGGATCGGTGCTGTTCCTCAGCGAGAACATCGACTTTTTCGCGTTTCAGCTCCTCGGCTCGAAGGCCGATGGGCGGGTCATCGACACGCGGTTCTGAGAGCGCCATGCAGAGCCGGGTACTCCGCGGAACCCTGATCGCGTCGCAGAGCCGCAGGCGGCACAAGGGGCCGCACGCCCGGTGGCGGCTGCACGCCGCCGCGCTCGGCATGCTCCTGCTCGCGGGTTGCGGGCGGTCCACCGTGCAGATCGAGGCGAGTTTCAGGCTCGATGGCAAACCGCTCGACGACGCAGGCGTGAGTTTCGTCCGGATCGACGCCGGCGGACGCATGGCGGCGGGCATCACCGACGCCCAGGGCAAGCTCGTCGACCTGACCACCTACCGCTACCAGGACGGGATCGTCCCGGGGACGTACCGCGTGGTCGTGACCAAGACGATCACGGGCTCGACGGCTCCGGCCGCGGAGACGCCGCCCCCGCAGCTGGCCCCCGAAGCGCTCGTGGCCAGTTCGTCCATGCGCGACCAGGCGCTGGAATCGCGGCCCCAGGGGGCACGGCGGAAGCCACGTCGCAGCTCCCTGCCGGACGTGTACGGCGACCCGGCGCATTCGCCGCTCGAATGCGTCGTCGACGGCGCGACGCGAACCTTCGTCTTCGACCTCGAAAGCGGGCGGTGACGCGGGGCACCGGGCCCGGCGGGATCGCCACAGGAACCCACATGCGACACACCAGGGAATCGATCCACGCCCGCCTGCGGCAGAAAGTCGCGGCCGGCCAGCCCATCATCGGCGGTGGAGCCGGCACCGGCCTGAGCGCCAAGTGCGAGGAGGCGGGCGGCATCGATCTGATCGTCATCTACAACTCCGGCAGATTCCGCATGGCGGGGCGGGGATCCCTGTCGGGGCTGCTGCCCTTCGGCAACGCGAACGACATCGTCAAGGAGATGGCACGCGAGGTGCTGACCGCGGTCGAGCACACGCCGGTGCTCGCGGGCGTCTGCGGCGTCGATCCGTTCATGCTGCGGGATCATTTTCTCCGCGAGCTGATCGCGCTGGGGTTCGCCGGAATCCAGAACTTTCCCACCGTCGGCCTGATCGACGGCATGTTTCGCGCGAACCTGGAGGAGACCGGCATGGGTTACGGCCTCGAGGTCGAGTGCGTCGCTGCGGCCCACGGCCTCGGGTTGTTGACCACGCCCTACGTCTTCGACGAGCGACAGGCGGTCGACATGACCGCGGCTGGGGCGGACATCCTCGTCGCGCACATGGGGCTCACCGTCGGTGGCTCGATCGGCGCGGAGTCGGCGCTCACCCTCGACGACTGCGTCACCCGCGTCAACGCCATCGCGGCTGCCGGGCGCTCGGTGCGTGACGACGTGCTCGTGCTCTGCCACGGCGGCCCGATCGCGATGCCCGAGGATGCCGACTTCATCCTCCGGCGCTGCGACATCGAGGGGTTCTACGGCGCCAGTTCGATGGAGCGTCTGCCGACCGAAACGGCCATCAAGGCCCAGGTGCAGGATTTCACGAAACTCAGGCTCCCGCAGGGCCGCTCCCGCTGAGCCGGTCGGCGGGGCGGACCGCGGCGTCAGTCCGGCGTCGCTTCCCACCACCGCAGGTTCTCGATGCGGTCCACCTCCGCCTGCCAGTCGGTCCCCTCGTAGAACGACAGCCAGCCCTGGGCCCGGCTGGTGCCGCCGGCGGGACAATCGGGCAGGATCGGATCGGCGTGCAGACACGGCACCGGTGGATTCCCCCAGGCCCGGCCCAGCGGCTTCCAGGAGGTGATGAGCCAGCGATTCCCCTCGGGATTGCGGACCAGGGCATAGTCGCCGCGGAAGACCTTGTTGTCGTTGCTTCCCAGGGAAAACTCCGCCGCCCGGGCGAGCATCAGGCAGTGCTGCACCCGCACGTCGGCGAGCGGTTCGCCGGTGCCGTTTCGGAGCGCGAGTTCCATCCGGACGTGGTCGGACAGCGGCGTGATCGTGACGTCGAAGCGAATGCCGTTGGGCAACTCACGGACGCTCCTGAGCACGCCGTTTTCCAGCCGCTGCCATTCCTGGGCCGGCAGTTTCGTGTCTTGCAGATCCCAGAGCGTGGGGATGTGCGTATGGGCCAGGTAGATCAGCCCGAG
>QWQL01000001.1 GCA_003670825.1 Planctomycetota bacterium | reverse complement strand
CCGTGTTTCCCTACGCCGTCAACCGGCAGACGTACGGCCCGCCCAACGGGTCGGGGAAGGTGGCGGCGATCACGGAACCGGTCACCGTTTCGTTCAACGTCGCCACGAACGTCGCTCCGGTCGTGGCCGGCCCGGCGGGCGTGTCGCTCCCCCGGTCCGGAACGCTGGCGTTCACCGGGGTGAACGCGATCGCGATCTCCGACGTCGATGCCGCCGACGAGGAGAGCATCGCGCTGTCGGTGACGGCGGGCACGCTGTCGGTGGACCTTTCGGGCGTGCTGGCGAGCCACGTCACGGCGACGGCCGGCGCCAGCGGATCCTCCACGATCACGCTCCGTGGCGGCGTCGCCCTGCTCAACGCGGCCCTCGCGACGCTGACCTACACCGCGCCGGCCAGCGGCCAGTCTGCCACGCTCAGCGTGCAGGCCAACGACGGCAGCGCGGCCAACAATCTGAGCGCTACGCTTGCGACGACGATCACGCTCGTCAACGCCCTGCCTTCCGCCACGTTTGCGGCCATCTCGTCGCCGCGGACGACATCCATCGACTCGATCGGGATCACGTTCTCCGAAGCGGTGACGGGCTTCGACATGGGCGACCTCAGGCTCACGCGGAACGGCGGCGCGGTGTCGCTCGCGTCCGCCACGCTCACCGGCGGCGGCACCGGCTGGACGCTCGGCAGTGTGTCGGCACTGACGTCGGCCGACGGCGATTACGAGCTCAAGCTCACGGCCTCGGGTTCAGGGATCACCGACTCCGATGGGGGCGGCCTCGCCGCCGACGCCAGCCGGTCGTGGAAGATCGACACGACCATCACCGTCGCGGCAGGCCAGACCGTCACCGATGCGACTGCCTACGCGGGGGTCTTTCAGCTGGTGAAGCGCGGCCCCGGCACGCTGATCCTTACGGCCGCCAGCAGTTTTGCCGGTGGAACGAGGCTCGAGGCTGGCGAAATCGTGGTCAGGAACGTGGCGGCTCTGGGCACCGGGCCGGTCTGGGTCTCGGCCGCCGCCACCCTCACGCTCGACGTCGGCGCGGTGGGGGTCGTCGTGTCGTCGCTCTCGCTCGACGCCGACGGGCTGATCGATCTCGGCTACGGCCGGATGGTGATCGCCGCGGGCGGGATCGCGGAGTCGACCCTCCGGCAGCGGCTGGCGGCCGGCTACGGCGGCGGAGCCTGGGCGGGCGGTTCCGGGATCACGTCGTCGATCGCCGCGGCCACGCCCGGCCGCGGCGTGGGCTATCTGTTCGACGGCGACGGGGGCACGACGGTGGCGTTCGCTGCCAACGGCGACACCAATCTCGACGGGGTGGTCGACATCCTGGACATCGCCAACACGTTGTCCTCGGGGAAGTTCGACGCGGGCACGGAGGCCTCATGGCTGGACGGCGACTTCAACGCCGACGGGATCCTCGACATCCTCGACATAGGCGAACTGTTCGCTTCCGAACTCCTGGACAGGGGGCCGTATCTTCCATCGGATCTCTCGCCACTCGAGGCGATGTTCGCGGGCCTCGCGTTCGAGGCGGCGACGACCGGCAGGCCGAAGAAGGGCGCGTCCGCCGCCACGTGACCCGCCGGAGTCACCCCAGCCGCACGCGAATGCCCTCAGCGACGCTGCGGTCGGCCGCCTGCACGGTCCGCATCGCCCGGAGCGTGTCGTCGAGGCCGCTCGTCTGGCGGACGAGGCTCGTCACCATGCGGTGGAACTGCCCGAGCATCTGCTCGCCGACGGGCCGCTCGCTCTCCAGCGACTCCTGATGGCGGCCGGCGTCGTCGAACCAGACCAGTGTCTGCGGCAGGTCCACGAAGGCGATTCCGTGCTCGCAGACCACCTGCAGGCCCGGCGGCGGACGGAAGCCGACGGCCTCCTCCCAGGCCCGCGGCATGTAGTAGCCGCAGCTGATCTGGGCCAGCGGGCCGTCGCCAGCCCTGCCCGTCTGCGAGAAGTCGAGGCTCATCATCCGGTAGTCGTCAGGATCGTCGCCGACCGTTTCTGCATGCCGCACGGCCACCACGCTGGTCGGCTCGACGCCGGCGACATAGCGGCACCAGTCGACGAGTTCCATGAGGTCGCGGGCCTCGCTCACCTGGTTGCGGGCCGGAGTTGCAGGTGACGTCGTCGTCAGGGGTACGCGGCGGTGGCAGAAGAGCATCCGCGGCCTACCGAGGCGGGTGGCGATCAACTCCTTGAGGCGGACGGTCGCGGCGGCGTGGCGGCGTGGCAGTTCGGCCATGAAGGCAATGCCCGATTCCTCCACACGGTGGCGGAGGAGTTCGGCCTCCGCTGGATCGAACGGGAACGAGATCGCGGAGTAGACCGACTTGCCGTGGTCGCAGGCCGCGAGGATCGGCGTGGCTCCGAACCACTGGTCGGCGAGGTAGAGAATGGCGTCGATATCGTCGCGGGCGGCGAGCGATCGAAAGCCGTCGACAGGCGTGGTGCCAAGTTCCTTCGCAGCCCTCTCCGCCCGGTGAGAAACCTGCTCGCAGATGCCGCGGACCTCGAGCCGGTCGGCGAGCATCCGGAGGGCCGGAAAGTGTCGGCCCTCCCACTGGTCGCCCAGACCGACAATCCCGACCCGGAGTTTCATGATGCGGTCGGCTCCTCGGCGGCGACTTCGCTCACCAATAGGTCCCGCTCACGGTTGAGCCCCTTGTCGGCGATGTCCTTGCGGCACCATGCTCCGGCCCAGCGGATGGCCCTGACCGCGGTGTAGGCCTGGAGTTTGGCGCGGGCGAGCGAACTCCCCAGAGCGGTGACAGCGAGCACGCGGCCACCATCGGCGACCACAACTCCGTCCGCCAGTCGCGTGGCGGCATGAAATACCTGGACATCGGGCAGTGTCGCGGCGGCATCGAGCCCGCGGATCGGCTGACCTTTGGAGACCGGCCCCGGATACCCTTCGCTTGCCATCACGACGCTCACCGCCGCGGCATCCCGCCAGCGGGGCGGGGGGCAGGATTCAAGCTGACGATCCACTGTGGCATCGAGAAGTTCGAGAAGGCTCGAGTCGAGCCGCATCAGCAGCGGTTCGCATTCTGGGTCGCCGAAGCGGGCGTTGAACTCCAACACCTTCGGTCCTTGTGCGGTGAGCATGAGTCCGGCGTAGAGCACGCCCTGAAACGGGGTTTTCGCCCGCCGCATGGCATGCACCGTGGGCACGAGGATTCGGGCCTCGATCTCCGCGAGCAGCGCATCGTCGACGAACGGGGTCGGGGAATACGCCCCCATGCCGCCCGTGTTGGGGCCGTCGTCGCCGTCGTAGGCAGCCTTGTGATCCTGGAGCGGCGGAAGCGTGACGATCGTGCGGCCGTCGGTGATTGCCAGCACGCTGACCTCGACTCCGTCGAGACGTTCCTCGACGAGGATGGTGCCGGCGGCTGCGGCCAGCGCGGGATCGTCGGCGATCGATTGGACGGCGGCGAGCGCGGTGGCACGGTCGCCGCAGACGAACACACCCTTGCCAGCCGCCAGTCCGTCGGCCTTGACCACGACCGGCACGTCCTCGCGGGCTTCGAGGTATTCGCGGGCCCGTGCCGCCGACCGAAACTCGCGGAACATGGCCGTCGGAACGTCGCCGCGATGGAGGATCTGCTTGCAGTACGACTTGCTGCCTTCGAGTTGAGCGGCCCGCTTTGTGGGGCCAAAGATCCGTAGGCCGGCCGCCGTAAACTCATCGACGATGCCGGCGACAAGAGGCGCCTCAGGACCGACGACCGTGAGATCCACGTTGCGGCGGCGAGCCACCTCGAGCAGTCCGGCGATGTCAGTCGCCGCGACGGGCACGTTTTCGGCGATCGCTGCGGTGCCGGCGTTGCCCGGCGCAACGAGCACCTCCGCGCCGTCCTGGGTCAGTTTCCAGGCGATGGCATGCTCCCGGCCACCGCTCCCCACGACAAGAACGCGGCGGGACGTGGGCACGGTGCAGGCTCCTGGCAGGCGGGATGGGGAACTGGCGATCGGCACGACGGACGGCGGCGTCGACCGCTGCGGTCGCTCGGCGACGGCAGCGCCTCGTCGGGCTCGGGCACCGGAGTATTGTGTAGGCTGTGGTTGTACCGAAATGTCGGCCTCTGCGGACGTCGCCGACTATGGCCGCGATTCGCACAGCCCTTCGACCGCGGGGGCACTCTTCGGTTGGGTACGCATCGAGCAGCCGAAAAGGGGTTTTTTGCTGTTCCCCCTCGAAAGCCGACGTTGACAGTCTGGGGCCCGCAGATACAGTGAAGGGGAGTTCGTGAAAAACTTCACGAACTCGCGCAACTGCGGACGAAACATGCTTTTTACGCGGTTCTATGTCCCGCCCATGGGGCTGCTGCCCTGTGGCGTGATCTGATTCGCGCTGAGGCTCACAATGGCAGAAAAGAAAAAGTTGACGGTGGCCGAGATTCTCGCGGCTGCCCGGTCATCGGATGGCAAAGGTGAGGCCCCAACCGCTTCCCCGGTTGCTAGCGACTCTCGTCCAGAGGACGCGCTGCCGGCCGAAGGTGCTTCAGCAAAGCCGACGGCCGCAAAGCCGACGGCAGCCAAACCCACGCCGGCAAAGCCCACGCCCGCAGCGGCCCAATCTGCGCCTGGTGGTGCCCGTCCCAGCGTGGCCGACATTCTCGCTCAGGCCCGCGCGAAAAAGGCTTCTGGTGAGCAACCCGCCGCAAGCACCGCCCCAAGTGTGAAAGCGAAGGCTCCTGCGCCGGCGGCCACGTCGGTCGCTACCAAACCTGCCGTCGCGACGGGCGGCGCAAAGACCGGCGTGCAACGGGACACCGCCAGCATCCTTGCTGCCGCGCGGGCCGCAGCCAAGCCCGGGCCAACGAGCAAGGCCGATGCGCCAACGCGGCCGGCCGCGAAGCCGCGGGAGTCGGTCAAGCCGGCTGAGGAGAAGGCGGCACCGCCCCGCACCGTGGCCACGCTACCGCCCAAGCCGGTCAAGCCCGCCAAGAAGTCAGCCACCGAAGGGGAGGATCGCCGCGGGTTCATGCAGATTGCCCTCGGTTCGGCGATGGCCATGGGTTTCACGGCCCTCTCGGTGACGGGCGGCCTGTTCACGCTGGGCCTGGCTCGATTCATGTTTCCAAACGTGCTTGCCGAGCCCCCGAGCAAGTTCAAAGTGGGGTTTAAAGATGGCTTTCCCCAGGGAAAAGTCGAAACCAAGTACGTCGCTCAGTACGGCGTGTGGGTCGTGAATGGTGACTTCCAGGGCCAGCAGCAGATCTATGCCCTCAAGACGGTCTGCACTCACCTCGGCTGCACGCCGAGTTGGCTGGAGGCAGAACAAAAGTTTAAGTGCCCGTGCCACGGCAGTGGCTTTTACAAGGACGGCGTCAACTTTGAGGGGCCGGCCCCCCGTCCTCTCGAGCGGTACGCGATTCGTACGGCCGACGACGGGCAACTCGAAATCGACAAGAGCAAGGCGTTTCAGGAAGAACTCGGCCAGTGGGCCGATCCAGATTCGTACATCACCGTCTGATAGAGGGAATCGTTCCGACCATGGCCATCGGCGAGACCGTCCGCAACTCCCAGATCTGGAAGAGCATCTTCCGCCATCCGATGCCGCTCGACCGGCGGAATCGGATCGTGGTGATGCTCACCAACTTCTTTCTTCACCTCCACCCGGTGTCGATCAAGAAGCAGGGTATCGCCCTCTCGTTCACCTGGTGCATGGGGGGAGTGACGTTCTTCCTGTTTCTGGTCGAGACCGTCACCGGCGTGTTGCTGATGTTTTACTACCGGCCCACACTCGAGTGGGCCTACAACGACATTCTGGCTCTCCGCGACGTCACGAGTCTGGGCATTCTTCGCGAGTTGCACCGCTGGGGTGCGCACGCGATGGTGATCACGACGTGGCTTCACATGTATCGCGTGTTCCTCACCGGCAGTTACAAGCCGCCCCGCGAGTTCAACTGGGTGATCGGCGTGATCCTGCTGCTGCTCACGCTACTGCTGTCGTTCACCGGGTATCTTCTGCCGTGGGACCAGTTGGCGATTTGGGCGATCACGGTGGGCTCGAACATGGCCCGGGCCACCCCCTTTCTCGGGTACGAAGGCCCCGGCCAGCAGCTGCTCACGGTGGGCGGCATCGACATGATCACCGACGCGTCGGACGCACGGTTCGGGCTGCTGGGTGCCCGGTTCGTGGGTGAAGAGACGCTCAACCGTTTCTACGTGCTGCACTGCATCGCGATTCCGTTGGCGACTGCACTGTTGCTGGCGATCCACTTCTGGCGAGTGCGAAAGGACGGCGGCATCAGCGGGCCGCTCTGACACCATCACCATGCATGCTTCTGGCTTTTTCCTGAAGGACGTTGCCGGCTTTTTGGGCGGCTACTACGCCTTCGTGGCTCTGATGAACGGGATCGCGGCCCTGATCCTCTGGAGGAAGAAGGGCCAGATTGGCTGGGCGCTCGTCTGGACGGTCTTTTCGATCGCCATGATGGTGCTTGCGAGCCTTGCTCTTTCAGCGTCGCCCGAACTGGTGCCGGCGCTGCCCGCCTCTGTTCGTGCGACGGTGAATCGGTACTCGGGGCCGGTGCTCTACACGCTGGGCACGTTCGCCCTGCTGATGGGCATGTTTATCTTTCGGAAGTTTTTTGTCCGGCCGATGGTCGCGTGGGCACTCCTCAACGCCATGCTGCTCCTGATGGGGCTTTCGATGGCCGATCAAAACTTTGCCTCAATCGTGATGAAACCCGACAACGTGCCGATCGTTGGGCTGGTATTCATGCTGGCGTTCTTCACGTGGCTCGCCACAAGTCAGGCTGTGGTCAACGACGACCGCATTGCCCGGGGACTGCCCACGGTAGAGAAAGAGAACGATGAAAAAGTGCTCGTGTGGCCCGATCTCGTCTACACCGAACTCATCTGCATGGTGGCCGTGTCGGCCTTCCTGCTCATCTGGGCGATCTGCCTGCCGGCACCACTCGAGGAACCGGCGAGCAGCGTCAAGACCCCCAATCCCTCCAAGGCGCCGTGGTACTTCCTCGGACTGCAGGAGATGCTCGTCTACTTTGACCCGTGGTACGCCGGTGTGGTGCTGCCGAGCCTGGTCATCTTCGGCCTGATGGCGATGCCCTACCTCGATTTCAACAAGAAGGGCAACGGCTACTATTCAATCGAGGAGCGGAAGTTCAGCTATCTCACGTACCAGTTCGGATTCTTCCTGCTCTGGATCACGCTGATCATCCTCGGCACCTTCCTTCGCGGCCCCAACTGGAACTTCTTCGGTCCTTTCGAGTATTGGACGCCCTACAAGGTCGAGGTGCTCAACAATGTCGACCTCCCGCAGATGTTCTGGGGTGGCCTGCTCGACAGGCCGTTGCCCAAGGCGCCGGCGGGCGCGAGTGGCCTCGTGCAGGCGGGCACCATCCTGCTGCGGGAGTGCGCGGGGCTCGCAATCATGGGGGCCTATTTGGTGTTGCTGCCGCCACTGATGGCGGTGACCGTGTTTCGTGGCTTCTACGCCAAAATGGGGTTCGTCCGCTACATGGTCATGGCGAATCTCATGCTCCTCATGCTCACGCTGCCGATCAAAATGATCCTCCGGTGGACCTTCAATCTGAGATACATCATCAGCATTCCGGAAATATCCCTGAACTTTTAAACGTCGCTGTTTTTCCCCGTCACTTGGGCCCGACGCACGCCTCGCCTGCAAGAAGAACCATGCCCGCAACCGAACAGACCTGGTGGAATCTCAAAACCCTGCATGTGGTGTTTGCGGCGGTGGCGGTGGTGTTGTTGGGCTCCACCGTCATGCTGCTCACGGCCGATCACAATCGGCCGTGGAAGACGTACGCGAGGGAGTTTCGGGAACTCGAGACCTGGACGGCCCAGTCGCGGGTTGAGGAGCAGGATTCGAGGTCGTACGAGACACGGCGGCAGGTACTTGAACAAACGCTGATCGATACGCGTCGCCAAGATTTGGATGAAGGTGTGATCGACGCCTTCATCGTGGAAGTGCGGACCGTGGCCGAAGACGAGCAGGCAGCAGACCTCGCCGAACGTGATGTCGATCAGCTGCGGACGCAGCAAGACCCCGGCGAGCGGATGGTGCTGCGGGGCGACTTGCTTGCTCGGCTCCGGGACATCGTCAAGCGGATCAAGTTTCGTGAAGATAACGTGGCGGGCAGCCTGAAGCTACGAAGAGCTGAACTCGACAAGACGCGGGCCGACTACGAACTCTCTGTATCGCAGGAGTCTGCTGCCGATCGCCAGGCGATGTTGTTGGGACTCGCCGACGTCAAGCGGAGGGAGGTCGCAGACGCCAGCCTTGCCTTCCAGGCAGCCAACACCCACCGCAAGACGCTGGAGTCACTGCTCCAAAAACTGACTGCTGCCGAGGATACCGCAGCCAAGGACGTCGCCGATCACCGGGCAAAGCTGGTGCAACTGCAAAAGACGCTCGATCAGCGGAGCGGCAATGTTGGCAAGAGTCTGCTCGAGTTGCCCGTGCTCGATGCGTTCAACAGCCCGCTTCGGGTCGACCAGATCTGGCTTCCGCAACTCACGCTCAACAACAACTTCCGTGACGTCGCCCGATTCGACCGGTGCACCACGTGCCATCGCGGGATGGACAAGTCGATGCCAGGCACCCCGACGGTTCCTGGCTACCCGCAGATGGAATCGATGACCGTGCAGCTCGGCACTCCGGCCGCGAAGCCGGAGCTGACGACTGTTTCCGGCGACGGGAACGACCAGCTCGAGCAGCTGTATGGGCTGCGGCTCGCGGCCCGTGGGCTGTTCGACGCGGCAGATCCGACCGTTAGTGTCGTGGTGAGTGAATCGCCTGCAGCGGTCGCGGGGCTGCAGATCGGCGACGTCATCGATGCGGTTGACGGGGGCAAGACCCTCGCGAGAAAGATAGCCGTCGCGGCGCTTGTCGAGACGCCGGCCTGGGGTAAGCCTTTGTTGCTGGCGGTCCGTCGTGGAGTGCCCCAGCCGTATTCGTCGCATCCGCGGCTCGATCTCTTTGTGGGCGACGGCAGCCCGCATCCGATGAAGAACTTTGGTTGCACCATCTGCCATCAGGGCCAAGGCAGCGCCACGAGCTTTACGTGGGCCTCCCACTCTCCGAACACACCCAAGCAGGGGCACGAGTGGCACGATGAACTTGGCTGGTTCAATAACCACCACTGGATCCAGCCGATGCTTCCCCAGCGGTTCGAGGAGTCGAGCTGTCTGAAGTGTCATCACCAGGTGGTCGATCTCGAGCCCAGCGAGCGGTTTCCCGATCCACCCGCCCCGAAGCTGGTCGAGGGCTACCACCTGGTCCGGCAGTACGGCTGCTACGGCTGTCATGAAATCAACGGCTGGGCCGGGCCCGACAAGCGGATCGGACCTGACCTGCGGGTGGAGCCGAACTTCCACGAGGTGGCCGAGGCACTGGCGGATGATCCGGGCGCTCGTGAACTGGGCGACACGTTCGCCCGCTGGATGTCAGACGTGCGTTCCGCACCAGACAGTCGGGAATCCCGCAGCCGGCTCCGAGATGCCATCGATCGCGATGCGTCGGCGGGAGGTGAGGCGAAACTGTCGCCGCGGTCGCATCAGCTGGCAGGCTTGCTCAAAGAGCCAGAAACGCCCGGCACGTTTCCAAAGGTGGGTCCGAGCCTGCGGTATGTGGCGAGCAAGGTTGGTTTCGACTGGCTCTACGCCTGGATGCGAAACCCACAGGAGTTTCGGCCGTCGACGAAAATGCCGCGATTTTTCGGGCTCTGGAGCCATCTCGAGGGTAAGCAGCTCGAGGAATCGCAGCGGTACGAGCCCGTCGAGATCCGTTCGATGGTGCACTACCTCACGGCGTCGAGCGCGGCGTTTGACTACGTCACGCCGTTCGAGGGGATCACCGCTGCGGCTGATGTGGCCCGTGGCCGGAAGGTCGTGCAACTCCGTGGCTGTCTTGCCTGCCACCAGCACGACGACTTTCCGGAGGCCACGAGCACTCACGGCCCCAATCTCTCCCGAATCGGGTCGAAGGTTTCGTCGCTGCCCCAGGGGAAACAGTGGCTCTACAGTTGGCTGAGGGAGCCGTCGCGGTATCACCCCAAGACGATCATGCCCAACGTTCTTCTGGAGCCCGTCGCACTGGCCGACGGCACCGTCAGCGATCCCGCGGCCGATGCAACGGAATACCTGATGGGTTCCGGCCGTGACTGGAAGCCGGTGGCCGACTGGCAGGTCGAGACGCTCTCTGGAGAGGTATCGTTCCCGATGGCGTCTGCCGGCGAACTGGGTGAGGACGAGCGGCAGGCCCTCGACGAGCTCGCGTTGATTTATCTGAAGGAGCGGTTCACGACCGTGCGGGCCAAGCAAGTGCTCGCCAAGGGGCTCGTCAACGTCGACTCGATCCAGGGGGACGAGCGGATGCTCGTTGGGCTGGATGGTGCCGACCGCGACCACACTCTGCTGCGGTACGTGGGCAAGAAGACCATCAACAAACTCGCCTGCTACTCCTGCCACGACATCGCGGGATTCGAAGATGGCAGGGCGGCCGGGGCAGCGCTTGCTGACTGGGGCCGCAAGGATCCGTCACGAATCGCTTTCGAGCAGGCATCGCACTTCGTGACCCACCAACTGGCCGCCGGTCACGGTCATGGGAGCGGTCATGGGAGCGGTCATGGCGTGGGTCATGGCGTGGGTCATGGCGTGGGTCATGGCGTGGGCCACCAAGCCGCAGACGGGCACCGCCCCGCTGCCTCGGGTGGTGACGAAGACTCGCTGTCGCCTGACCTCGCCTATGGAGCGGCAGACGACGGAGCTCACGTCGATCCCGAGGCACTCGACTCCGACACCGGCTATTACCTGCAAAAACTCCTCGGCCACGAGCGGGAGGGGTTCCTGTGGCAGAAGCTCCGGGCCCCGCGGACGTACGACTACAAGAAGGCAGAAAACAAGAGCTACAACGAACGGTATCGGATGCCGCAGTTCCCGTTCGATGCCAAGCAGCGCGAGGCGGTGATGACTTTTGTGCTCGGGCTCGTTGCCGAACCTCCGGCGTCCCAGTACGTCTATCAGCCCTCACCCCGCGAAAAGTCGCGACTCGACGGCCTCGTGGTGGCGGAGCAGTACAACTGCAGCGGCTGCCACACAATGCGGATGGACCGCTGGGATATTCGTTACAAGCCAGAGACGCTCGGCGAAGGGAGTACCTTTGCGGATTATCCCTTCCTGTCTCCGCACTTCACCTCCGAGCAGGTGGCGTCGTCGCTCACCATCGACCGCCAAGGCCGGAGGAAAGCGTCGCTCCTGGGCATGCCGGTGCTTGACCCGCAGACGGGTAAGCCGCAGCTTGTCGATGAGGATGGTGTTCCGATCGAGGAGGGAGACACGGAGTCGGTCGTCCACCGTCCCTTCGCGCTCTGGCACGACGCGCTTGTTGACGGCGAAGCGAGGGCGGTCGGAAGCCAAAACCTGGTCGTGCCGCAGGATGCGATCGATGCCGGTCGCCACTATCCCGCGTGGGGTGGTGACTTTGCCCGGCTCCTGTTCCCGGTGGTGATTGCCGACGAGAAGGCGGTGAATCCGAACGTCAAGCCGGATGATGCCTGGGGATGGCTGCCGCCACCGCTGATGGGCGAGGGGAAAAAGGTTCAGTCGGCCTGGCTGCACAAGTTCCTGCTCAATCCGCACACGATCCGGCCGCCTGCCGTGCTGCGGATGCCAAAGTTTAACTTCGACGCGGCCAAGGCCGCGGCGCTGGTGAACTACTTCGCTGCAGTCGACGGGGCGGATTATCCGTATGTCTACGATCCGCGGCTCGACGGGTCGTCTTTGGCCGAAGCCGAGAAGGCCCATCCTGGGCATCTGGACGGAGCGCTCAAGATCGTCACCAACAACAACTACTGCGTGAAGTGCCACCTCATCGGTGACTACACGCCGCCGGGGAGCGTGAAGGCCCTCGCGCCCCAGTTGCAGACGGTGCACGAACGGCTGCGGCCCGACTACGTGCATGGCTGGATCGCGAATCCCAAGCGATTCCTGCCGTACACCGGCATGCCCGTCAACATTCCCTACGACAAGCCGGTGAGTCAGGATCTGTATTCTGGAACCAGTGACCAGCAACTCGACGCCCTCACCGACCTCCTCATGCACTTTGACGCCTACGCCAAGAAAAATCTGTCGGTCGAGGCGTTTCTCCAGCAGCAACTGCCTCCGGCCCAGCCGGGGCAACCCGCGCCCGCGGCCATGCCTCGGGCGGCGGCCGAACGGCCAAACGCCGAGGCGCCACCAGCCCAGGGGGGCATGCTGCCGCGGGAAACTGGTCCCGTGACGTCCGTGCGTTCGCCCTCAGCATCCACTGCGCTAAACTAAGATGACAGCCCACCTTACCGCCTTCATGCCTTTTTTATCCCACCGGAGAGCCTCGATGAAACGCTTTTGCCCCCTGCTCGCGGTCGGCATCGTTCTCCAGGCCATCGCTCTCCAGGCCATCGTTCTTTCGGGCTCGTCTCGGGCTGAGGAATGGGGTGCCATTCAGGGGAAGTTCGTGTTCGGCGGGGCCGTCCCCACGGCGGGCGAACTCAAGACTGATAAAGACGTCGAGGTGTGTGGCAAGCACAAGCTCCTTGCCGAAGAACTCGTTGTCGGTGCCGACAAGGGCATTGCCAACGTCGTCGTCTTTGTTCGTGACAAGGGCGTGAAGGTCAATCCCGACGCCGCCAAGGCAGCGGCCGGCGCGAAGGTTGTGCTCGACAACAAGAACTGTCGTTTCGAGCCGCACGTCACGTTCGTGCAGGTCGGCCAACAACTGGTCGTCAAGAACTCCGACACGGTCGGCCACAACAGCAACATCGCGACGATCAAGAATGCTCCGTCGAACAACCTGATCCCAGCTGGTGGCGACACCACGATCACGTTCGGGAGCGACGAGGCTGTGCCGGCTCAGGTCACGTGCAACATCCATCCGTGGATGAAGTCGTGGCTACTCGTCCGACCGAATCCCTACGCAGCCGTCTCGGCTGCTGATGGCACGTTCGTGATCAAAGACGTTCCGGTGGGTGAGGTCGAACTCCAGTTCTGGCACGAGAAGGCGGGCTACATCGGTGAAATGACGCTCGGCGGAAAGGTCGAGAAGGCTGCCAAGGGCCGCAAGAAGGTTGCGGTCGCCGCGGGTGGTACCAACCTCGGTGACATCGTGCTCGACCCCACTCTTTTTCAAAAGTGAGCAGCCGATCCGCCATGATGACGTGCTGCAACCCGCCCTGGGCAATCGTGCTGTGTTTCGCGGCCCTCGTGATGGGCTGTGGTCCGCAACGGGTGGCTGCGCCGGTTGCGGATGTGGCGGCAGCGAAGGCCATTCGCGAGGGGCTCGTGACCAGTGTGGCTGCCGTCGCCGGGGCCGGTGAGGCGGCGGTCGCCGGAACGGGCTGGGCGTCGCTCAAGGGGCGGTTTGTGTTCGCGGGTGACCCGGGTCAGCCCAGGCCGCTCGCCGCCGACAAAGACACCGAGGTCTGCGGGAAGTCGGAAAAGCTCTTTGACCGGTCACTGCGGGTGGATACCTCGAGCAAGGGGCTGGCAGATGTGGTGGTGTTCGTCCGGAAGTCGAGTCGGGTGAAGAGCCCTGCCACCGACGCAGCGCTTGTGTTCGACCAGAAGAACTGTGAGTTTCTCGCGCCGGTATTCGCGGCCCGGGTCGGCCAGCCCGTGGAGGTGCGGAACAGCGATCCAGTCGGGCACAACACCAACATCGATGGGGCGAGTTTCAACCAACTGATTCCGTCCGGCCAGGCCACGACCTACACGCCCGATGTCGACATGGGCACTCCCAAGGCCGTGACGTGCAACATCCATCCGTGGATGAAGGCATTTGTCATCTTCCGCAAGGACGGCTACGTCGCCGTTTCCTCGATCGACGGCTCGTTCGCCATCGCGGATTTACCCGCGGGTGAACCGCTCGAGTTCCAGGTCTGGCACGCCCGCGCCACCGGCGGAGGGGGCGGTCTGGTGCTCGAGAGGCCCGATCTCAAATGGAGTCCGAAAGGCCGTTTTCAACTCACCCTGCAGGCTGACGAGGTCAAGGACCTCGGCACGCTCGAGGTCCCCTCCGGCGGTCTCGGCACCTGATTCGCGACCCAGCCACGTTTTCACCACGATCAAGATCATGATGCAACCGAAGCCTCCGTACCGACTTCACGTGGCTCTTGTTTTCGTTGCGGCCTCCGTGGCGATCGGATGCGGAAAGACACCGCCCGCGTCGTTCCGGCTCAACATGGTCCACGCCACGAAGACAGCGACGCCGGAGTCGGGCCTCGAAAAGCCATGGGCGACGTGGGCGGGAAACCGCCAGCAGCAGGTCGCCACGATCCTGGAGGCGATGTTTGGCACGCCGGACAGTCCGGTGGTTCTGCCCGAGACCGGTCTAGATGCTGCCAAACTCCAACTCGCGGCCGGCCCCGTTCGAAGCGACATCGTGGGTCGCAAGAACGGCCTGTACCGTGAGCACTGCGGCCATTGTCACGGTATCTCGGGCGACGGAATGGGGCCGACTGCGGCGTTCCTCAACCCGTATCCCCGCGACTACCGTCCGGGAAAGTTCAAGTTCAAGAGCACCTGGCGAGACGGCAAGCCGACGCACGACGATCTCGTTCATCTCCTTCGTCAGGGGGTGGCTGGCACGTCCATGCCATCGTTCGCGCTCTTGCCTCCGGCCCAGATCGATGCCCTGGCGGAGTATGTCCGCTACCTGAGCCTCCGCGGCGAGACCGAACTAGCGCTGTTCGCGTACGCAGAACAGGAACTCGCTGGCGACGAGCAACTTCCCACGACCAAGGAGTTTCTGGTCGATGAGATGTTGGCGCCGATCGTGGAAAAATGGCAGGCGGCGAACGAGGGGCAGATCCCGATCGCTGCGGTGCCGGCCGGGGTGGACTTCTCGTTGCCGGCGAACGACTTTGCCAATCGGGAGTCGGTGGCCCGCGGCAAAGTACTCTTTCATGGGGACGGTGGCTGCGTGAAGTGCCATGGCGTGACGGCGTTGGGCGATGGTCAGGCGAACGATTACGACGACTGGAACAAGACGGTCGTCGCCATGAGCGGCGAGGTGGCAGACGGCCTGCAGGCCGCGCACGCTGTGTCGACGGGCGATCTCAGTCCGGAGAAACTCGCCGACTATCGCGCGCGGTCGGAATGGCTGCACGCCTTTGCTGACGTCATCGAGGGAGATGCCCTGAGGCCGCGGACGATCCCGCCTCGAAACCTCCGGTTGGGAGTCTACCGTGGCGGTCGTCGTCCACTTGATATCTACCGACGGCTTTACACGGGCATCAACGGGGCTCCCATGCCGGGGATAGGGCCGTCAGGTCCTGGTGGGAAAGGGAGTGTCGCCGACGCGGAGATCTGGCACATCGTCAACTACGTTCGTTCGTTGCCCTATGAGTTTGACGGTGAACTAGGGGCGGATCGGCCGATGGTGGCGAAGGACCGCTTTTGAAGGGTGTCTGCTGGGTGCCGCTCCAGGGGGCGTCGCTCGAGAACCGTTAGCGAATCATCACGAGCAGGGAGTTTTTGGACGTGGGTAAGCGACTCGCCGGCATGCTGTGGGCTCTGCTTTTTCTCGCCGTACCGGTGCTCGGCGTCGCCACGTTCGTCGTGGCTCCCGCCTACAACCACTGGTTGCCGAAGGATGTGTCGGAGCACGGGGTGAACATCGATTCGCTGTTCTATTTCATCCTGGCACTGACGGGAGTGGTGTTTGTTGTCACCGAGGTGCTGCTGTTCTGGTTTCTGTGGAAATACGATTCCGCGAATGGGCAGGGTGCGGCCACGTACCTTCATGGCAACCACACGCTGGAGGTGGTGTGGACGATCATTCCCGCCGCCACGCTGCTTTTCCTGTCGATCTATCAGATGAACGCTTGGGCTGATGTGAAGATGCGACGTCCGGCGATGTCGCCCACGGTCGAGGTGGTGGCACGGCAGTTTGAATGGCGGCTCCGGTATCCCGGTCGGGACGACACGCTCGGCACCGCCGACGATCTATTTGTCGTCAATGACCTGCACCTGCCCATCGACGAGGACGTCCTCATCCAACTCAAGAGTATGGACGTGCTGCACAGCTTTTTCCTGCCCAACGTTCGCATCAAGCAGGATGCGGTGCCGGGCATGAAAATCCCGGTGTGG
>QWQL01000185.1 GCA_003670825.1 Planctomycetota bacterium | reverse complement strand
TGGCCTGCTGAACCATGACCTCGTAGTTCGCCGTTCGCTCTGGTTTGTGCCGCTCATCTCGACCGGTCTCCGGGGGCGTGGGAGACTAGCGGCGTCAGCCATGGGGGTGAAGGCCAACCCGTCGGATTGCCCTTCCCTCCCGTTCACCGACCTGCTCGCCTCCCCACCGGCCTCCTTTCCGGGTTTCGGATGTCGCCAGACATGCCTCTCCTGCCCCGCTTTCGCAGCATCGCGGTCGCCTTGACGGCCGCCGCCGCCCTGGTGGCCGCCGCCGGAGAGCCGGCGCGGCCCGTCCGTGAGCGGATCGAACTGCGGGGCGATTCGGCGGCACGCAGTGTCGAGGGCAGCGTGCTCGTCGAGGCCGTCGATGGGGGCGTGCTCCTCGAACTCGCCGACGAGCGGTACGAACTCCTGCAGCCCGGGGCGATTGCGTCGCGAAGCCCGCTGGGCGACGCGGCTCCCATCGAGACGCCGCGGGAACTCTCGCGGCGGATCCTCGCCGAACTGCCCGCCGGTTTCGACGTGCACGTCACTCGGCATTACGTGATCTGCTTCGATACCTCCCGCGATTACGCAAAGTGGTCCGCGGCGCTCTTCGAACGGCTACACGACGCGTTTGGCAACTTCTGGACGAAGGCCGGGCTCGAGATCACCGATCCACCGCGGCCGCTGGTCGTGGTGATTTTCGCTGACCGTCGAGCCTACGAGGCCCACGCCGCCCGCGACCTCGGCGGCGCTGCCGACCGGGTCGTCGGCTATTACAACCTGCTCTCCAACCGCGTGACCACGTTCGACCTCACCGGCACCGACGGCCTGCCGCGTCCGGCGGGCCGGCCCCGAGAATCCCCGGCAGTCGAGATCATGAAAAGCCCGGCGGCGGCGGGACTCGTCTCGACGCTCGTGCACGAGGCGACCCACCAGATGGCCTTCAACTGTGGCATGCACCGTCGGCTCGCGCCGGTACCGCTGTGGGTGAGCGAAGGGATTGCCACCTACTTCGAGACCCCCGACCTCGAGAGCGTTCGGGGCTGGCGCGGAATCGGCGCGGTGAACCGTCCGCGACTCGACCACTTCCTCGCCACGCATCGCCCAGGCGACATCGCCTCGATCGTGGCGTCCGACGATCGCTTCCGCGCGGCCGAGGGGCCGCTCGACGCCTACGCTGCGGCCTGGGCGCTCACCAAACACCTCATCGACACCCGCCGGCGCGAGTTCGTCGCGTACCTGCAACTCCAGGCGTCCAAGCCGCCGTTGGGCGATGACTCTCGCGACCGCCGGCTTCGTGATTTCGAAACGGCCTTCGGCGAGACGCCGGCCGCGATCGAGGCGGCCGTCATCAAGGCCATGGCCCGGCTCGCGTCCAGGCCCCGGTAGGTTTTTCTCCCGCCACCTGCACGCGGGCTGCGTTCCGTGAAAGCCTCTGGGCGTGAGCCCCGGGACCATCGATTCGCCACACCGCATCGCGGCCGGCAGCCACTGGCGCACGCGACCACCGGCTGGTGCTACACTGCCGTCGTTCCTGAAGCCCCCGTTCCTCGTTCTGGAGACCTTCACCGTGGCTTCTCCCCGCGTTGCCCAGCGGATCGACCGTCGCTCCTTCCTCGAAGGCTCCCTGGCGGCCGCCGCCGTTGCGGTCGTTCCCGGCGGCAGTTTTGCCGCCGGCAGCGACGGGATTCGGATCGGACTGGTCGGCTGCGGAGGCCGCGGCGTCGGCGCCGCCCTCCAGGCGGCTGCGAACTGTGGCGTCGTGATCGCGGCGGTCGGCGACTCCTTTTCCGATCAGGCCCTTGCGGCCGCCGAGGCGGTGGTGAAGGCGACCGGGCGCCCCCTCGCCGCAGATGCGATCTTCTCCGGCGACGACGCGGCCGCCCGGGTGATTGCCGCCGACGTCGATGCGGTGATCCTCGCCACGCCTCCCGCCTTTCGGCCTCACCACGTCGTCGCCGCCGTGCACGCGGGCAGGCACGTCTACTGCGAGCCGCCGGCAGCCGTCGACGCAGCCGGCGTCAGGCGGATGCTTGAGGTCGCGGGAGAGGCCCGGGCCCGCGGCCTGTCAATCGCGTCGGGGCTTCAGTCCCGACATCACGCCCCGACGGTTGCCCTGGTCGAGCGGATTCACGCCGGTGACATCGGGCGGCCGTGGCAGGCGACGGCGATCCATCATCTGGGCCTTCCCTGGCGGCGTGCGTCCCAGCCGGGATGGTCGTCGGCCGAGGCTTCGCTTCGCAACTGGATCGCAGACGATGGGCTCTCGGGTGGCGGTTTTGTCGAGCATCTCATCCACGCGATCGACCGTAGCCTCTGGGCGTTGGGCGACGAACCGCCGATCACCGCCATCGCCGTCCGCACCCCCGAAGCCCTGCCCGTGGCCGTTGGCGTGGCACCGGTCGCCACGATCCGCTTTCAGTTCACCGCCGGCACGGTCCTCGAGGCAGCGGTCGTCCGCCGCGCAGGCGTCGACGGGCTGATCGACGAGACCCTCCGCGGCACGGCAGGCTGGGCTGACCTCAATCGACGGCTCGTCAATGGTCGGCAGACTGCGGCAGGGCCCGCGTCGCCCTCCCCCCATGCGGCCTGCATGGCGTCGTTCCTCCGCGGCATCCGCGACGGTCGGCGGGTCGACGACCTCGAATCGGCCTGCCGGAGCACGCTCGTCGCCGTGATGGGCCGGATGGCCGGCGCGGGCGATTCACCCGTCTGCTGGACCGACCTCTGGCCGACGGCCTGAGCCCCGCAGCCGCTCCGACCGGTACAATCAGGAAGGGTGTGATTCGGTGGGGCCGACAGCGACGATTGCCCCCCTGGATGCCGTTCCGCGAGGACGTGAAGCATGGCAACGACGAACCCCACAGTCTACCGCTTGAGCATCGCGCTGATCGTGTTCGTGCTGTTGACGTTCATTCTCACGATCACAACCTACCTCTTCTTTAAGCAGCGAACAGACGAGCGGGCCAAATCACAGGTGGCCGAGAAGGCGACGACCGACAAGCAGGAGGCGCTGCTCGCATCGCAGGCTGAGACCCAGAAACTGCGCGAGTTCATCGGCGCGGCCGAGGGTGATTCGCTCGATTCCATCGAGACAAACCTCGACAATCTGTTTGCCCAAGACTTCGCCGGATTTCCCGGAGACACCAGGTCGTACGGCCATCTCGTGGCCTGGCTTCGCAACGAGTTCCGCCGCAAAGACGGCGAGGTCAAGACGTCGGACGACAAAAGCAAGCAGGCATCCAAAGACGCCGACGACGCCCGAAGCCAGGCGACGGCGGCGAAGGACGAAACTGAAAAACGGGTTCAGCAAATCCGCGACGAGCAGGAGAAGTCGAAGCAGGCCTTCGACGAGCAGTGGAAGAACCACGAGCAAAAGCAGACAGAACTGCTCCAGGCGAAGAGCGCTGCCGAAACCAGGGCCGATCGGCTTGGGTTGCTGATTGCCGAGATCGCCGACGGGGGCCAGTATCTCGCGGCCAACCGCCAAAAGGATTTCAAGGCCAAGGAGACCGCCGAGGACCGGCTCGACCTCATCTACGCCGAACTCCGCGACCGGGCGAAGGTGATCGACGAACAAAATCGGATCCTGGCCTCGCTTCGCGTCGCCGACCGCGGCCTCCAGGAGCAGGTGCTCGCCGCCACGCCCAAGGACGACCGGATCGACGGCTTCGACGGCCGCGTGCTTTCGGTAGACGAGCGTGAGCGGAGCGTGCTCATGTCGTGCGCGACAAGCCGCGGCATCAGACCCGGCATGATCCTTCACGTGTACGCAGCCGATGACGACGACCGGCCGCAGGCGGGAGACCGCAAGGGGGTCGTCGAGGTGACCTCGATCGAGGGGCCTTCGCTGCTTCGCGGAACCATCCGCCGCGACTCGACGCGGTCGCCGATCCTCGTCGGCGACGGCGTGGCCACGAGCCTCTGGGCGGCCGGCACTGCTCCTGAGGTGGTGATCGTGGGATACGTCAACCTCGACGACGAGCGGGGCGACGACCGCGAGCGGTTGGTGGACCTCGTCCAGCGGGCCGGAGGTCGGGTGATGGAGGCCGTGACACCGATGACGGCCATGGTGGTCGATGCCGGTAAGCCGCCGGCCGAACTGGGCGAGGAGGGATTCGCCGAGGAGGGGCGGCGGCAAAACCGCAGCCTCGGCACCGCCAAGCAGTATGGGGTGCGGGTAGTCGGCATCGACAGCCTGCTCGACATGCTGGGCCTGTCGCGGGCCGCACTCACGGCAGATCGACTGCCGCGGGCCGCCGCCGCACGATAGTCGTACGCCATTCCCGCGAGGCCTGCCTGCCCGCCTTGCGGTCGACGTGGCATACTCTTGCTCGTCAGCCGCGGTGATCCAACCGCCGGCACGTTCCTCCTGGAGACCCTCCCGTGTCCGAGTTGTTGTTGTGCTACGTCCTGCGGCATGCCCCCCGGTGGGCCGCGGTCTGCCTGCTGATCGCAGGCGTCGCCTGGTCTCTCGGCCCGGTCCGTGCCGACGACGCCACTGGAGTGCCGATCTTCAACGGCACCTCGCTCGAGGGCTGGGAAGGCCGTCCCGAGATGTGGCGAGTGGAGGATGGGGCGATCGTCGGGGAGACAACCGCGGCGAATCCCACCAAGGCCAACACCTTCCTCGTCTGGCGACAGGGGCTCGTCGACGACTTCGACCTCACCCTCCGGTATCGACTCACCGGAGGCAACAGCGGCATTCAGTACCGCAGCCGCGACTTCGGAGATTTCGTCGTCGGTGGCTATCAGGCCGACTTCGAGGCGGGCACGACGTATTCGGGGATTCTCTATGAGGAGAGGGGCCGCGGGATCCTCTGCCAGCGGGGCGAGCGAATCACGATCGCCGCCGATGGCTCGAAGCTCGCCGGCGATTCGATCGGCGACACCGCCACACTCCAGAAGGCCATCATGCCCGGCGACTGGAACCACTACCGAATCGTGGCGCGAGGCCCGAAGCTCCAGCACTTCATCAACGGCCAGTTGATGTCGGAGACGCTCGACGAGCAGGCCGACAAGCGGGCCCTGCAGGGCATCCTCGCCCTGCAGTTGCATGCCGGGCCGCCGATGAAGGTGGAGTTCAAGGACATCCGCCTGAAGCGGCTGCCGCTGGGCGAAGGCCGCAAGAAGCTGGTGCTGATCGCCGGCCGCGCGAGCCACGGGCCCGGTGAGCACGAGCACCGCGCCGGCACGATGCTCGTGGAGAAATGCCTCGATGCGCACTTCGGCGGCGAGGCTCTCCCGCGGCTCACGACGGAGGTCTTCACCGGCGGCTGGCCGGCCGACCCGACGGCATTCGACAACGCCGACGCAATCTTCTTCTTCGCCGACGGAGGCAACGGCCATCCGGTGCTCCAGAGTCACCGGCTCGCCCAGATCGATGCGCTCGCCAAGCGGGGTGTTGGCATCGCCTGCCTGCACTACGCCGTCGAGGTGCCGAAGGAGAAGGGTGGCCCCGAGTTCCTCACCTGGATGGGAGGCTACTTCGAGCCTCACTGGTCGGTGAACCCGCACTGGACCCTCGCCAAAACCGAACTCGCCACCGCACACCCGATCGTGCGGGGGGTCAAGCCGTTCGAGACCGACGACGAGTGGTATTACCACATGCGGTTTTGCGATCCGCCCGAGGGTCTGACCTTGATCCTTACGGCCGTGCCACCGGACTCCACCCGTGAGCGGCCTGACGGCCCCCACAGCAACAACCCGTCTGTCCGCGCCGGCAAGGGCAGCCGCGAGGCGCTTGCCTGGGCCTACGAGCGGCCGGGTGGCGGCCGTGGCTTCGGCTGCACCGGTGCCCACTTCCACCGCAACTGGGCCCACGACGACTTCCGCACAATGATGCTCAATGCCCTCGTCTGGACGGCCGGCCTCGACGTGCCTGAGGGTGGCGTGGCCTCGACCGTCACCGCCGACGACCTCGTCGCCAATATGGACGACAAGCAACCGAAGAAGAACTGACCCTCCCAGGAGATTTCGCGATGCCCACGCTCACCGTCGAAGGTAAAGGTTTGTTTCAGGTCCCGGCCGGGAAGCGGCTGGTCAACGCGCTCGTCGACGAGTGCGGCAGCGACCAGCTGCATGCCTGCGGCGGCGTTGCCCGCTGCACCACCTGCCGCGTCGAGTTCGTGGCCGGGGAGCCGGCCGCGATGACGCAGGCCGAGAAAGACGTGCTCGCCCTGAAGGGGATCACGACGCCCGGGGTGCGGCTCTCCTGCCAGATCGCCTGCGACGCCGACATGACTGTCCGCGTGATCAGCCGCCTCGAGGGCTCGGGCCGTAAAGACTGCGGCCATCGCCCGGTCGACGAGATTCAGCCGCCACCTGTCTGGGTATGAGCGGCAGCACGAGGCCTCGCGGGTGTGCAGGTTTTCCTTCCTGCACTACCCGTCGAGCAGCTGCTCCATGATCCCCGCAATGTCGGTCGATGCAAGCTTCTCCGCAGCGGTCACACCGACCCGTGATGCGATGAAGATCGTCTCGTAGGGATTCGCTGGATCGACCGCGCCGTGCGAGCCCTTCACGAGCGTGGGATCGAGTGGAATCTCGATCGTCGGGAGTTTCGTCCGATCGAGGTGGAGCTCCAGCGGGTCGTAGCCGGGCTTCCGGTGAATGTCGATCGTGCGGGCGAACGACGGAGCCTTGGCGTCGTCGAGCCAATAGAAATACGTCTGCCACGAATCGAGGCTACTCTCGATCACCACGTCGCCGCAGCGGTTTTCCAGGCGCGGCTGTCCGGGTGGCACGAGGCCGGCCGCGACCAGACCGTCGCCCGTGAGCACGCGTCCTACCCCTGCCCTCCCCCGAAAGAGATCGGCCACCGCCATGGCATCGGCCGGATCGCGGAGGTACACGTGGCCGATCTGGTGGTCGGCGAGCGTCCAGGCCCGGCTGGCGGCGAAGTCGAGGATCTCCCCCTCGGGCGTGTCTCGCACCGCGAGCAGGCCGGCCTCGCGGAGGATGCGGTTGGGGTGGATCGCATGCGAAACCGGGCGGATCCGGTATTCGCCGGCGACGAGCACAGTGAGGTTATCCCGACCCACGATTCCGGCGAAATCGTCGATCAACGTGCCGATCTCGGCGTCGAGTTCGCCGCACGCGGCAAGGGCCGGCGGGCTGTCGGGACCGCTGCGCTGGGCGGCGTAGTCGAGGTGCGGGAGGTAGACGACGGCACCGTGGGGCGGTGCGGCCCGCGAGGCCTCGACAAAACTCCGGGCGATCCACCGCGACGACTCGATGCCCGCGACCGGCCCCCAGAACTTGTGAAGCGGAAACTCGCCAAGTTTCTCCCGCAGCGCTGCGTAGAGCGGCTCGGGATTGGTATGGCACCACATCGTCTCGCTGCCGTCGGCATTGTGCTTCGGCGCGGGCAGGCAGACGAGATCTGCGGTGGCATGCTTTGACTGGAGCAGAAACCAGGCTGCCGTCCGCAGGTCGGGGTGGGCCGCCTTGAGCCGCTCCCAGATCCGCGGCGCGCGGTGCACCGCGTCGGGGCTGATCCACATCTCCAGGTGGTTCGTACCCGGGTCGAAGAGCCCATTGGCGAGGATGCCGTGCGCGGCGGGCCGGCTGCCCGTGGTGAGCGACGCCTGCACGGGGCAGGTCACAGCCGGGAAACCGGGGGCCAGGGGAACGCACCGGCCGACGGAAGCAAGCCCCGCCAGCACCGGCATCCGCGAGAGGTCCTCGACCCGCAGGCCAGGCACCGAAAGCAGCAACACGTGCATAAAGGTGTCAGCCACCATATCTGGAGAGTCTGGAGAATCTAGAAGTGACCACCTTACCCAGATTTGGTGGCTGACACCTTTTTTGGATCAGGTGGGGGGTACCAGGTGCCTGCCGACGAGGAAAAATCCAAGGAGCATGAGGACGACGATCGCCCACGGCTCGCCGCACGACGCCAGCACGAGCACGGCGTCGAGCGTGATGATCGACATGATCGCATTGCCTACCGCCGCCCGCACGCGGCCCGGGGTGGGATCGGCGATCGCGACCACGGCCCGCAGAATGATCGACGTCGCCAGCACGCCCCACAGAGCGAGCCACGTTGCCGGAGGTAGCCGCGTCGCCAGCACCGTCACACCCTCGGAAAGCGGCAGCCACACATGCCCTGCGGCCATCCCGAGGCCGAGGGCCATGGCCGCCATCGCCACGATCAGCGTTGGCCGACGGCTACGGCCCGCCTCATCCCGCGCGAAGAGCGTGATGCCGGCCACGTAGACGGCCATCCCCAGCGGGATCGCCCACTGGTGGCCCGCCGTCGGCCCGCCGGCCGCGGTCATGCCCAGCAGCCAGTTGAGGCCGCGGCACGCCCCCATCACGGGCGGCCCAAGCGGCGTCGACTTCGCCCGCCGGTCGTAGAGCCAGACCGCCGCGGTGAGCGCGGCGCCGACGAACGCCGGCCACGGGCTCCCCGAAACGACCGCCGCCCCGCAGGCCGCCGTAGCGCCGATCGCCATCAGCCCGTGGCCGACGACGGAGGCCCGCCCGACGGCGATGGCGCCGCTGGGCAGGGGCCGCTCGGGACGCTCCACCCGGTCGATCGCCAGATCGTAGACGTCGTTGAGCACCATGCCCGCCGCATAGAAGCCGAGTGAGGCGAGCACGGCGAGCACGCAGGCGGCCGGGGGCCACTCGACGGCCTGCAGCCCCGACACCACCAGATAGCCCGCGACCGCATCGGCTGCGGCGGTGGCAAGATTCGGCAGCCGCACGAGCCGCAGCCAGTGGAGCATGTCAGACGAGCTCCACGCCGGCGGCCTGTGCCACCGCGAGGAGGTGCGTCCGCGCGGCCCGCGCCGCGTCGTCGGGCCGGTCGCGGTAGGGATAGAGCTCGACCGTCACCCAGATGTCGGGTGTGTGCGTGGCGATCGCCTTGAGGGTGGCCGCGAAGTCGATCGCCCCCTCGCCCGGCACGAGGTGGTGGTGCACGCGGGTCGCCGCGATGTCCTCGACGTGGTAGTGCCGCGTGTGAGCCTTCATCCGCGGCACCCACTCGGCCGGATCCTCGCCCACGCAGTAGGCGTGGCCGACGTCGAAGTTGAGGCCAAGCGCGGGGTGGTTCACCCGTTCCGCAAACTCCAGGTACTGGCCGAAGGTCTCGATCAAGAGGCCGGGCTCCGGCTCGATGAGGAGCGTCACCCCGCAGTCGGCGGCCACGTCGAGGGCCGGCATGATCTCGTTGTAGAAGATGTCGGTCGCCTGCCCGCGGGTCTGCCCCGGCTGGATCTCGCCCCCCGGCTCCGTCGAGATGTGCTTCGCCCCGATCTCGGCGGCGAGCGCCAGCGCCCGCTTGGTGTGCTCGCGGCGGATCGCCCGATAGTGCGGATCGGGATCGGTCCAGCCGGGGTGCCAGTAGGGCTGCCGCGGGTCCGCGATCGCGTTCATCATGAAGGCGTTGATGTTGGAGATCACGAGGCCGCTCTCGCGAACCGCCAGCCGGATCGACTCCTTCGACACCTCCAAGAGGCCGGCCGGCCAGGCATGGGGCACGTCGGCCAGAAGTTCGATGCCGGTGTAGCCGAACCCGGCGATCCGCGCGATCGCCTCCTCCACCGGAACGTCGAGGTAGGCGTTGGAACTGAAGGCAAGTCGGAGTGGCATGGGCTTGAATCCGGGGTGCGGCCGCTGGAAGCCTAGCTGCCGCCGCCTCTCCGGCCCAGTGGATGCCCGCGGAGCGGGTCCCCGATCAGGATCGCGGCGCCGCTCGTGCCGGCTTTCGCGGCCACCACTTTCGGGTTGCCAACCCCAGGCCACAGACGGCGATCGCCAGCCCGGCGCAGGCCGGCTCCGGGACGATCTGCAGCTGCACGTCGTCGAGCCGCCAGGTGTTGGAGGTGAACGACTGCGGACCATCGACGTTGTAGCCGTAGATGCGGAGTTCGGTCGCCGCCGAGCCGACAAGCGGGGCCGTGAGCGCCGCGTTGACATACACCCACGTCGAGTTGTTGTTCACTATGCCGGGCGTGACGAGGTCGGTCGCAAAGTTGTCGAAGCTGCTCCGCATCGTCCAGGCCTTGGGACCATTGGTGGTCGAACGGGTGCCGAACCCGAAGCCTGTCAGTTCAAACGTTGCGCCTGGATCGGGCGTGATCGTGACCGAAAAGTAGGTGCTGCTGCCGGTTTCGAGGGTCGCTCCCACGACGCTGTCAGCTCCGAAGTTGAAGGAACCGGAAGCGCTCGTCGAGACGCCATTCAACAGGAACGAGTAGCCCGACGAGGACGACGTGGAGTTGTTGAGGACTTCGTTACCCACGTTGTTGCCCCGGGAGAAGGCCCCGGCGGAAACCCCGGCCGGCACGTCGGTGGTGCTGGTCGGAACGAGGTTGCCAGTGCCTGAGCCGGCGTTCCAGTAGACGGTGCCGGCCAAGGCCGTAGAGGACGACCCCAGCACACAGGCCACCAGACAGGCCACCAAAACACCGCTGCCAGCAATGCTGAGATCGAGCGAACGGATCCTCACGAACGTACTCCTTAGGCAATGGAATGAAGTGCGGCACATCAGGGCAAACCAATGGTGCCGCGTGAAACCGTAGAGATCTCCCCCACTTTCTATACCGCGTGATTTTGGAAAAACAAGAGGCCGAACCGCCGGGCAGCCTCCCCTCAGGGCCAGAGCACGACACGGTCTTCGATCCAGCTCGGCCGCAGCGGAAGTCGGTCGAGTTCGGTGTAGTACATGGCAGCGGGATTGACGTCCCGCGACTCCATGGCGGTCACGTGTCGGACGATCATGGGACAGCGGCCGAGCCACGGCAGCGCCACCCCCCAGACGGCCCCGATCGCCGCCGCCACGAGGGCCAGTCGCAGCGGCGCAGAGGGCGTCATGGCTCCACCGCCTTACGAAAGAGCCAGCCGAAGGTGAGGCTCGCCATCGCGAGCGTCAGCACGAGGTTTAGGCACTGCCCGCCGACGTAGAGCACCAGCGGCCGGCCGCTGGCGAGCACCGGCGCGAGTTCCCGGAAGTTTGTCTGGAGCCCCATGCAGACGAAGCCGCTGCAAAACAGCCAGCCCCGCAGCCGCGAGGTGAAGCCGGTCGTGGTGCCGTCCACCCAGAGGGCATGCGCAGGCGACAGGCTGAAGAGCCATGAGCAGGCGATCGACGCCGCGAGAAACCCGAGAATGAACCGGGGAAACCGCCGCCAGGCCTCGGCCAGGAGCGAGCCTCGCCGCGGGCCGCCCGAATGATCGACCCACCCGGCCCAGTACACGGCGACTGCGAAGGCGATGATCCCGATCATCGAGTTCTGGATCATCTTCACCGTGGCGGCCACCTCGCCCGCTTCCTTGCCGAGCGACTCACCGGCGGCCACGACGGCGCCGGTGGCATCGATCGTGCCGCCGATCCAGGCGCCGCCGACAATCGGATCCAGCCCCAGCCAGCCGATCGCCGGCGGCATCGCCACCATCATGATGACGGTGAACAAAAGCGACAGCCCGATCGCCAGCGAGAGTTCTTCCTTCTTGGCCCGGCAGGCAGCCCCCGTCGCGATCGCCGCCGACACGCCGCAGACCGACATGTCAGCCGAAATCACCATGCACAGCGACTTCGACGGAATCTTCATGATGTGCACGCCGCACCAGTAGGTGGTGACGAGCACGATCGGCGTCACCACCCACGCGGTGAGCAGCCCCGGGAGGCCGAGTTCGAGCAGCCGGCCGACGAGCACCTCGGCCCCGAAAACCACGAGCCCAGTCTTGATGAGGAACTCGCCGGCCAGCGCCCTCTCCAGCCACGGCGGCACGCCGACCACGTTGCCGAGCAACACCCCGATCATCAGGGCCCAGAGCGGGTATTCGAGGTTGTAAAAGTGGATCACCTGCTGCGCGGAAAGCAGGTAGGCCAAGGCCGCAAGCACTGCCAGCGCTGCCGCTCCGGGCAGCATGCGGGCCACCGGCCGGCCGCCAAGCGACGCCCCCGCGACGGCCACCGCCACAACCCACGCGCCGCCGAGCAGGATCGGCACCGCGACCGGCTTGCCCTGCTTGTCACGAAACGACGCCAGCGGCGAGTCTGACCAGGTCTGCGGCTTGTCGATCGTCCGCGAGAGTGGCGTCGGCCAGCCCTTGGGCCACTTCTCCCGGCTGGCGGGTCGTTCGGCCGGACATGCCCACCAGGTCACGGCCAGCGCCATGGCCACGATGGCCAGGCCGATGACCGTTGCCGCCGTGTCTTCGTGAAGGCCCACCCGTCGCGTTGCCACACCCATGCCTGCCGTCTGCCTCCCTCAGCTCGACGCCGACCGGTAGCGGGCGAGCGCCCGCTGAAAGACGATTCGCGAAACAACCAGCGACGCCGCCGCCGCGATCACCGCCGCGGCCACGCCGCCCCAAGACTCGCCGGTGAACGGCTGGGCGATCACGCGGGCGGGCACGTTGACGACCAGCAGGATCGGAATCACGAAGGTGCAGATCATCCGCAGCGGCCCGCCCCAGGGGCCGGAATAGATTTCGGCGGGGTAGCGGGAGAAGTTCGTGAGATAGAACCAGAAGTCGTAGAGGCTCTGGTTGCGGCCCATCAGGATCGTGGCCGCGGCGAGCATGATCACAAGGCCGTAGAGGATCGCCACGCCGCAGACGATGAGCAGCGGATAGAGCGCCCAGGCCACGGGAGGCGGTGCGTGGTCCATGCGAGACACGGCCCAGGCGAGCAGTCCCACCCCCACGGCCCCGTTGGCGAACGATGAAAAATCGATGCGGTGCATCGACACCAGAAACTGCGCGTCGAGCGGTTGCACGAGCACGGCGTCGAGCCCGCCGGTCCGGACCATCTCGGTGAGTTCCTCGGCACTCGGCATGAAGAATGCCTGCACGATCGAGTTGATGATCAGTCCGGTGGCCACAAACGCGAAGAACGGCTCCTTCGACCAGCCCGTCCCCTTGCCGATTTCGGCCGTGTAGGTGAACACCAGCAGGTAGAACGCCAGATTCATCGACATCCAGCCGAGGCTCGTGACGCACTCCAGGAGAAAGTTCGCCCGGAACGTCATGTCGCGAACGAGGCACGCCCGCGCGAACGTCAGCAAGATCGCGAGATAGCGGTTCAACTCACCCTCCGAACGCGCTGTAGCGCCGTGTGCCCCGCCGCCAAGCGACGCGACAGGCCACCGCCATCACCACGACCCAGGCCGCCTCGATCCCCAGCGACCAGGCGAGTTGCGTTCCCTGCACCTTGCCGAGCCAGACCGCCGCCGAGAAGTAGGCGGTGTATTCAAACGGCAGCCAGTGGACGACGTCGGCAAGGCTCACGCCTGCCAGCCCGGTGGGCACTCCGGCGAGCAGGTCGATCGGAAACATGTGTCCCGAGAGCAGGTACTGCACGAGCATGTAGCCGAACACGATGCTCGACACCTCCATGAACCAGAAGCCGAGCATGCCGAGCGTGGCTTCCATGAAGAAGCCGAGCAGGAACGAGAGCGCGAGCGAGAGGAGGAAGGCCGCGATCGTCGTGGCGTCGGGCGGTGGCGGCGGGAAGTAGCCACGGCAGAGGAGGAACACCGCCCCGAACGGCACGACGGCGACCGCATAGTAGACGAGTTTGTGGGCCACACGGGCGGCGAGCAGGAAGGAAACGTAGTCGACCGGCTGGATGAGAAACTTCTTCACCGAGCCGTCGCGGACGCTGCGGGCGATGCTTGTGGCCAGGCCGGGCATGCTGGAAAAGGCTCGGGTGAGCATGGTGAGCAGGTAGTAGGCGACGATGTCGTTCCGCGAGTAGCCGGCGATATCGCCGCGGTTGGTCGCGCTGAAGACGGCCGTCCAGAGAAACACCTGCGTGACGATCGGCAGGAACCGCATCAGCGTGCCGAGGACAAAGTCACCCCGGTAGACGAGCCGCTCCTCGAGACTGATCTTCAGCATCGTCCACCAGGTCCTGAGCCCCTGGAGCCGGCCCGGCGGACGGATGGCCTCGAACCCGCCGCTCATGAGCCCGCCTCCGCGGCGGCATGCGCTCGCGTGTCGGAGCGGAATAGTTCCGCCACGATCTCCTCCAGCGGCACGTCCTCCACCGACACGTCGCGGATGCCGGCGGCGGCGAGCACCTCCGGGAGCACGTCGGCGATCCGACTCCGGTCGATCCGTAGCACCACTTGGGGCCCGCGAAACTCGCAGGGGAAGCCGAACCGCTCGATCAGGGCCCGTTCCGGCGCCTCGTCGAAATCGAGCGTGACGATCTTGTGGGTGGTGAACCGGTCGACGATCTCGGCGAGCGAGCCGTCGTAGAGCACGTCGCCCCGCGTGATTACCACCACCCGCTCGCAGAGGGCCGCCACGTCCTTCATGTAATGGGTGGTGAGCACGACCGTCATCCGCCGCCGACGCTGCACGTCGCGGAGAAACTCGTGGATCGTGTGCTGGGCGACCACGTCGAGGCCGATCGTGGGCTCATCCAGAAACAAAACCTCGGGCTCGTGGAGGAGTGCCGCCACGAGTTCGAGCTTCATCCGCTCTCCGAGCGAGAGTTCGCGAACCGGCTGGAGGATCAGCCGGCGGACGTCGAGCATGTCGACGAGGGCGTTTCGCGTCTTTTCGAACCGAGCCGGGTCGATCCGGTAGATCTCCTGGTGCAGGCGGAAGCTCTCCGCGGCGGGCAGGTCCCACCAGAGTTGGTTCCGCTGCCCCATCACGAGGGCGAAGCGGCGGCGAAAGTCGTCGGCCCGCTCCCAGGGCACGTGGCCGAGCACCCGGGCGGTGCCCCGCGTAGGCGTGATGATGCCCGAGAGCAGTTTCAAGAGCGTCGTCTTGCCGGCGCCGTTGGGGCCGAGCAGCGCGACGAACTCGCCCCGCCCCACGACGAGGTCCACGCCCTTGACCGCCTCGACGGCACGGCTCGTCCTGTGGAACAGGGCCCGGACGCTCGCCGCCAAGCCCTCGGGCTTGTCAAATACCCGGTATTCCTTGGCGAGGCCCTCGACCTCGATCACCGGATCAGCGACCGCGGCCGCCGCGTTGGGATCGGTGTTGTGCATGGCACGAGTATAGGGGAAAACCATGCGTCACCCCCGTTGGAGTCGGCCTGCATGTTCCGCATCGGTCTCGGTCACGATTCGCACCGCCTCGGTCCGGGCGACGGTCTGGTGATCGGGGGCGTGAGCATTCCTCACCACCGAGCGGCGATCGGCCACAGCGACGCCGATGTGCTGCTCCACGCGATCACCGACGCGCTGCTCGGCGCGGCGGCACTGGGTGACATCGGCGAGATGTTTCCCGACACCGATCCGGCCAACCAGGGCCGCGATTCGGCCGACATGCTCCGTCGGGCCCTCGACCGGGTCTCGGCCGCGGGCTGGCGGATCGTGAACCTGGATTGCGTGATCTTCGCCCAGCGGCCCAAAATCCTGCCGCACCGTCCGGCCATCCGGCGGCGGATCGCGGAGATCCTCGGCATCGACGAGGCCGCGGTCTGGCTCAAGGCGAAGACGGGCGAGGGCGTCGGCCCGATCGGCGAGGAACTCGCGGTCGGGGCAGAGTGCGTCGTGCTGATCGAGCGGCAGTCCTAGAACCACAACAGACGGGAGCGGGGACCAGATGGCGACAGCAGAAGCGACGGACGGGGTGAACGGACTCCCGGCGATCGAGATCTATAGCACCCTGACGCGGACCAAGTCGCCACTGGTCACGGTGAAACCGGGCCACGTGGGGATGTATCTCTGCGGCCCCACGGTCTACAAGCCGAGCCACATCGGGCACATGGTCGGCCCGGTGATCTTCGACACCGTGAAGCGATATCTCGTCTACTCCGGCTGGCAGGTGACCTGGGTCGTCAACATCACCGACGTCGACGACAAGATCATCACCGAGAGTACGGTCCGCGGCACGACGATGGCGAAACTCGCCGAGGAGATGACCGCCGACTATCTCGACAACCTCGCCGCACTCGGCGTCACGAGCATCGACGTGATGCCGAAGGCCACCGAGCACATCGGCACGATCATCGCCTTCATCGAGGGACTGATCGCCAAGGGGTCGGCCTACGCCAGCGACGGCGACGCCTACTTCGACGTCACCAGAGATGCCGACTACGGCAAGCTCACCAATCGCTCGGTCGAGGCGATGCAGGGCGAAGGGGGTTCCACGGCGGAAAGGAAGCGGTCGGCGGCCGACTTTGCCCTCTGGAAGAAGGCCAAGCCGGGTGAACCAGCGTGGGAGAGCCCGTGGGGCCCCGGCCGTCCCGGCTGGCACATCGAGTGCTCGGCGATGAGCAAGGCGATCCTCGGGCCGCACTTCGACATCCACGGCGGCGGTCTCGACCTCATCTTTCCGCACCACGAGAACGAGATCGCCCAGAGCGAGTCGCTGCACGACTGTCCGATGGCCACGTTCTGGATGCACAACGGCCTGATGCAGGCCGCCGGCGTTGCCGGCAAGGTGGGGGGGCGACCGCGGGATGGAGGCGATGCCACGGCCACCGCCGCGCAGGCGGCCACCGATGCCGCCGCGCAGGCGGCCACCAAGATCAGCAAGTCGACCGGTGCCGAGCCGTTCAAGCATCTGCTCGCGCGGCATCAGCCGGAGGCGA
>QWQL01000025.1 GCA_003670825.1 Planctomycetota bacterium | reverse complement strand
GCATCCCGACCAACACGGTGGACGTGGAAGACATCGACACGGCCCGCCGGGTGCTGCAGCTGATGGAGCGGCTCGACGACCACGACGACGTGCAGAGCGTGTCGGCCAACTTCAGCATCCCCGACGAGGCGCTGGCCCAGTTGGGCTGATCCGCTTCCGCAGACAATCGGGGACGGGAGCGAGTTTCCGTAGCCGAAGGCAGCACCACCCTTGCCGAACGAAACCGGCGAGGGCACCTCCCAAAAATCGCTCCCGTCCCTGGTTTCCTCATGTTTGCGAGCCGCCCCGGCATGGAATTAAAATACCATGGCACCGTTGAGGATCCTCTGGGATCTCGAGGATGATCCTGACGGCAATGTCCAACACCTCGCGGATCACGGCGTGTCGCGAGAAGAGTTCGAAGAAATCATTTTTCATCCGCACGCGTTTGATCGCAGTCGATCAACCGGCCGACACATCGCAATCGGAGAGACGTCGACGGGTCGCACGCTGATCGTCGTTTTCGATGAACTTGACGACAGCACGATCTACCCCATCACCGCCTACGAACTCGAGGAGTGACATGCCCCGGAAAATCATCCGCGTGCAGCGACAGACGCGACTTTCAGCGACCGAAGCGCAGGCACTCAACGACGTGCGAAATCGAATCGCCGACGAGTTACCGAGCATCAAGGCCCGTGCCCGGGCCCTGCTGGCCGAGACGCGGGCGGTGGGCAAGGTTTGCTCGGCGCTTCGGGCGGCCCGCGAGGCACGGGGTTTCACGCTGGGTGACATCGAACGAATCACGGGCATCGATCGGTCGGCGCTCTCCAAGCTGGAACGCGGTGAACGCCCGAACGTGACCTTTGAGACGCTGGGGCGATACGCGGCCGCCCTCGGCAAGCGGCTGCGGGTGGAACTGGAAGGGACAATCGGGGACGGGAGCGAGTTTCCGTAGCCGAAGGCAGCACCGCCCTTGCCGAACGAGACCGGCGAGGGCACCTCCCAAAAATCGCTCCCGTCCCTGATTTCCCCGTCCCTGATTTCCCGCAGCTACGGGGCCGTGACGGCGGCGGTCGGCTGGGACTGTTCCCCGACGGATTCGTCCGAGTCGTTGTGCTCGACCTGCGGCCAGTATTCGTCGAAGTCAAACTGCGGGCTGTTGTCGAGGTCGTGGCACTCCAGGCAGTTATTCACCGCCTTCTGCTTGCCCTCCGGCGTCGCTAGTGTGAGCACGAGTTCCTGCCGCAACCGATCCCGCTCGGCAGTGCTCGCCCGCACGTCTCCCCGCTCCACGGCCGTGTGGGCCGCCGCAGGGCCGTGGCAGTTTTCGCAGCCCTGATGGGCCAGTTGAGGCGTCGTCTTCATGCCGGCGAAGCCCCCCTCGAACGGCTCGAACCGCTGCGGCGCCCAGCCCACGACGTGGCACGAGAGGCATTCCGGATCACCGTCGCGCCTCGGCTTCTGCTCTTCGAGCGTCGTCAGCGCCGTGGCATGCGTCGTCTCCTTCCAGATGTCGTAGGCATGCTGGTGGCACTCGGTACAGGCCTCGCTCCCCGCGAACCGCCGCCCCGTCGGATGGCGGATCGGCACCAGCCCCAGCCCGTCGAGGCCGAGCGTCTCTAGCTTCTTCTGATACGACCCCAGCAGGTCGATCATGTCTTTCGATTCACCCCAGCGGGCATCAAGCGGCACTCTCTGCCCGCGAATCGGGTTCGCCCCGTTGGCGAAAAAACCGATCACCACCGCGAACATCCCCTTGTGACCGAGTTCGACGAACGTCGCCCCGCCCGGCAGCACCGGCAGTTCCAGCGGCGGCTCGTCCCCCCCGCCGGCCGTGGCCACGATGTCGAACTGCGGATACTTTTCCGCCAGCGCCTTCGTCTCCTCCGGCCCGGCCCAGGAGAGCAGGATCTGGTGGTCGCAGCCTGCCTTGGCCAGTTCGGGCGCGACCTTCGCCAACGCCGCTGCGGCGGGCGCAAACTCAACGTCGGCCGTCTTGATGCGGTCGATCTCCCTGTCGCCCAGCACGCTCGTGATCCCGATCTTCAGGCCGCCCGCTTCCACCACGCGATACGCCGGGGTGATCCCGGCATCGAGACCCAGCAGGCCGACGTTCGCGCTTACGAAGGGCGAGGGCTGGTCGCCCACGGCTGCCACGCCGGCCACGAGTTCCTCGGCCGGCAGCCGCAGGTCGCCGGGACCAAACCCCACGGCGGCATACTGCATCGCCCGCAGGCCGTCGACGATCGACTGAAACTTGGCCTCCGTCTGCCGGCCAAACCGCTTCACCTGGTTGCCGACGTCGACAGACACCAGCGGCCAGCCGGAATCCGAGATCGCCCGCAGGAAGTTCTGGCGGCGGCTCAGCCCACCCTTCTGATTCTCCTTGCCGGTGCAGCCGCAGGGCTCGATGTAGCCGTCGAGTTCGCCGGTGAACACCACCACCGCCGTGGGTGTCGGCCAGTCTTTGAAGATCCCGCCGTTCCGCTCGCGGAACGTCTCCACGACGGAGTCAACGACGTCGGCTCCGCGCTGCGGCGCTGCCGCGAGGCAGGCCAGCGCCACGACGCTCACGAGGCCGACGACGGGCAGCGAACGGTAGGGAAGCTGTGATTTCATGATGGTTGATCAGGGACCGATGGCCACACAGACCGGAATCGAAAACTCCGGCGACTCGGGGTGGCCGGTCACGAGCACGATCCTGCCCGCTGGTCCCTGCTGGGAGCAGAGGTGGTTGGCCGCCCGGCTCCCTGCCGGAATGACGATGTCGATCGGAATCCGCACCACGCCACTCGTGCCGATCGGGCTGCCCGCGCCCACCGTCACCTGGAGCGACTCGGGAACCACCTCCCGAACCGACGGCCGCACGCTGTCGCGATGCGGTCCCTTGGCCGTGAGGAAGATCCTCGTGCGCAGGCCCATCTTGCCGGAGACCGTCCCCAGCAGCAGGGCCTGACGAGAGGAATCCCATCCCGGGCCCGCCAAGACAAGGTCACCCCCGACGGTGCCCTCGAGCGGCACCTCGGCCACCAGATCTTCCGGCATCGAGAACGCAACCCGGACTGTCCGCTTGAGCGTTCCGAGAGGGAGCCCCGGCTGGACGTGGACCGTGAGCCGAAAGCCCCCCGTGGCCCCCGCCTCGGCAGCGATCTGCTCGGCGGAAAGCGGCTCCGTGGCAAGAGAGAAAAACTGGGTGAACTGCGGATCGTCGAGCGTTACCTCACCGACCTGCGGCGGCTCGGGACCGTAGGTGAATACGTCCGCGGTCGCCTGTTCCCCGCCCGCCGCAGACATCCTCGGCAGCGTGAGCATGTCGGGCACCGCCCGCCAGGTCGGTACAACGGTGCCTTCGACCACGAACACCAGCTCGGGTCGCCGCGGGTCATCGGTGAGGATCGTCGCCTGCTGGCGAAACGGTCCTCCGGGCGGCTTGCCCTTCCACTGCACGCGGATCTTCGTGCGCTCACCAGCCGCAACCACTTTTTCGCCGTCGGGCGAACCGCCGGTGGCCGAGTCGAAGTCGCTCACGGTGCAGGTGCAGCTCGTCGCCCCGCGACGCAGCGTGAGCGGCGCGGAACCCGAGTTTTCCACCACAAACTCGTACTCACCGGTGCCGCCGGTGCCGATCGTGCCGAAGGCATGCTGGGTTTCAGGGGTTTCGGCCCGGGGAACGGGGCCGGCAGCGGCGGCATCCACCACCAGGTCGCCCACCCTCCAGGGCGTTGCACGGGTGAGGAAGCCGCCGGCCGCCCCCACGGCCACGCCGTAGGCTGCGGCGAACGCCACCACCCGCCACACGCTCAGTCCATCCCAGGCCATAGGGCAACGACATCCTACCGGCACAGCAGTGGGTCGGCCGCCCATCGACCGCCCCGTGTAGTTATAGCCATCACGGCATGGCAGGGGCGTCTGACCGACACCGCTCTCGGCCGCGAGCCCGGGCCGGCAAAAAAATGGCGCGGCAGCAATGCTGGCGGAAGTGCGCCATGGGCCGGGCTATCTTTTCCGGGCTAGCCTCTCAACGTTGACGTGCCATAAATACGGGAATATGCTTTCCCATATGAAGACGACCGTTGAAATCCCGGACGACCTGTTCATTGCAGCGAAGAAGCGGGCCGCGGAACTCCGCCAGCCGCTCCGAGCCCTGATCGAGCGCGGCCTCCGGGCGGAACTCGCGCAGTCCGCCTCCCGCCGCCGTGCGAAGGTTCCCGCGATCCGCTGGATTACCGTGGCTGGCGGGCTACCACCCGGCGTCGATGTGTCTGACCGAGCCGCGATGCACGAATGGCTGCGGCACCAGCAATGATCGCGATCGACACCAATCTTCTCATCTACGCGCATCGGTCTGCTACTCCTGAACACCGCACTGCACGGGCCGCGATCGAGTCTGCCTTGAATGCGTCCGGCGGGTGCGGCATTACGATGCCAAGCGTTGCGGAGTTTTTTTGTATCGTCACCCATCCGACCTCCGCTGGCAGACCTTCGCCCCCCGAGGCCGCCGTGGACTTCCTGGCGTCGCTACGGGATGGTGGCGTAGAAGACCTCGTTCCCGGGCCCGCTTTTTCGGCGCGGCTCGTACGGCTCGCTGCGGATCTGGGGGTGACGGGGGTGAGGATCTTCGATCTGCAAATCGGTCTGTGCGCACTCGACGGCGGAGCCACTGAGGTGTGGACGCATGATCGCGGCTTCGTGAAGATCCCCGGACTGGTGATCCACGACCCGCTGACGCAGGACTGACCTTTCATACCACTGCCGGCGAGGCCCACGACATCGCGACGCCTTTCAAGCGACGGACCGGGGGGACCTCCCCGGTCAATACGACCGCGCCAGCACACTCCGCCGCGGCACCGGCTTCCCCGTTACCACGCAGGTGCCCGGCTCGTCGTCGCCCCCCATTGGGATGCACCGCACGGTCACCTTGAGTGGATCGAAGGCGGCAGCCACCGCCGGCTCGTCGGCCACGTGAACGTGGGCGAAGCCGCCGCGGCCCACCCCCTCCCCTGCCCCGAAAAACTCGTGCACCTCCGCCGCCGAACCGAGCCGCACCGTCCGCTCAGCCCGGAAGGCCTCGGCCCGCTCGAACATCCCTCGCTGAATCTCTTCGAGGATCGCCGGAGCCCGCGTGGCGAACTCGGCCAGCGGCACCGCCACCCGCTCCTTCGGCCCCCGATCGCGACGCGTCATACTCACCGCCCCCGACGCGAGGTCGCGCGGTCCGATTTCGACACGGATCGGCACGCCCTGCTTAATGTGCTGCCAGACCTTGTCGCCCCCTCGCATCTCGCGGGCGTCAACCTTCACGCGAATCGGCTCGTCGCCAAACCGTGCGGCTCCAAGTTCGGCCTGCAGCTTCCGGCAGGCCTCCATGACCAGCGCCTTCTCCTCGTCGGTGCGGTGGATCGGCAGCAGCACCACCTGCGCCGGCGCGATCCGCGGCGGCAGCGCGAGGCCGTCGTCATCGGCATGCGTCATGATCACGGCGCCGATCAGCCGAGTAGACACGCCCCACGAGGTCGTCCAGCAAAACTCCTCCGCGCCGCTGGTGCTGGCAAACTTGATGCTCTGCGCCTTGGCGAAGTTTTGGCCAAGAAAGTGGGAGGTGCCGGCCTGCAGCGCCTTGCCATCCTGCATCATCGCCTCGATCGAGTAGGTGTCGACCGCCCCAGGAAACCGCTCCGCCGCCGGCTTCGGCCCCTTCACCACGGGCATCGCGAGATCCCGCTCGGCGAACGTGGCATACACCTCGAGCATCCGCAGTGTCTCTTCGACCGCCTCCGCGCTCGTGGCGTGGGCCGTGTGCCCCTCCTGCCAGAGAAACTCCGTCGTTCTCAGGAACAGCCGCGGCCGCATCTCCCAGCGAACGACGTTGGCCCACTGGTTGATCAGCATCGGCAGGTCGCGCCACGACTGGATCCACTTCGCATACATCGCGCCGATGATCGTCTCGCTCGTCGGCCGCACCACGAGCGGCTCCTCGAGCTTGCCCGTGGGAATCAGCTTGCCGTCGGGCCCGAGTTCCAGCCGGTGGTGCGTGACCACCGCGCACTCCTTGGCGAAGCCTTCGACGTGCTTCGCCTCCTGCTCGAGGTAGGAGAGCGGGATGAACAGGGGAAAGTAGGCGTTTTGGTGCCCCGTCTCCTTGAACATCCGGTCGAGGATCGTCTGCATCCGCTCCCAGATGGCGTAGCCGTGGGGCTTGATCACCATGCACCCGCGCACGGGCGACTGCTCGGCGAGGTCGGCGGCCCGCACGACCTGCTGATACCACTCGGGATAGTCCTGTGCCCGCGTGGGGCTGATGGCGGTGTCGGGCATGGGTCGCTCCGGGGATGCTCCTGCGGTTCCTGCCGCGAGAGGCGGCGGGCCGGGATTGTAGTCGCTGCTTGTGAACCGTGGGAAACCGCCCGTAGACTCTTACTTCATGTCGCGTCGCCTGATCACCGAACTCCCGCCGCAGTGTCAGCTCGACCAGACCTTCCTGGCGACGCACAAGCAGCTGCGTCCCAACCGAAATGGCCAGCTCTACATCCAGGTCGAACTGGCCGACAAGAGCGGCACGATCACCGGCCGCCTCTGGAATGCATCCGACGACGACTTCGGCGGCTTTGAGGACGGCGACTACGTGCGGGTCGAGGGGCACACGCAGCTCTACTCAGGCTCGCTGCAGTTGATCATCGCGTCGATCGAGCGGGCCGACCCCCGCACGATCGACGAGGCGGAGTTCCTGGTGCTCTCGAAGCACGACCTCGTCCGCCTCGAAGCGGAGCTCAACGCGATCCTCGCCACGATCACGTCCGCGCCGCTCAAGGCCCTCGCCGACGAGCTCCTCGCTGACGGCCCGCTGATGGAGGCCTTCCGCCGCACGCCGGCCGGCGTCAAGCACCACCATGCCTACGCCGGCGGCCTGCTCGACCACGTGGTCAACCTGCTGCGGCTGGCCGACCGGGTGGCGCCGCTCTATCCCGCCCTCGACCGCAACCTGCTGCTGGTCGGCGTGCTCGTTCACGACATCGGCAAGACCCAGGAACTGGAGAGCCTGCAGGGCTTCTCCTACACCGATGTCGGGCAGCTCCTCGGCCACGTGCTCCTGGGCCTGGAGATCGTCGACGCCAAGATCCGGGCGATCGAGACCCGCACCGGACAACGATTCGAGCCTGAAGCAGCCATGCGGGTGAAGCACATGATCGCGAGCCACCACGGGCAGTATGAGTTTGGATCGCCGAAGCTCCCGATGACCCTCGAGGCGATGGCGCTCCACCACCTCGATCACCTCGATGCAAAGATGGCCGGCACGATCCAGTTGCTCCAGAACGAGGCCACCGCCGAGGACGGCTGGACGCAGTACCAGCAGAGCCAGGGCCGCAAGTTCTACCGCGGTCGCGGGTAAGTCCACCGGCCGCCGGCAGCGCCGCACGAGGCTTGCCCGGAGCTTATCCGCAGGCGGATCACGACCCCGACGAGCCGCTGGTTTGCCGCTCCCGCTCCGCCTTCTTGGCAGGAAACTCGACGACGACGAGCTTCTTGGATTCCGGATCGAAGGCGTATTCCTGGTAGTAGGGCAGCATTGGCAGCGACACCTCGTCGGGTGTGCCCGGCGCGATGATCGTTGCCATAAACTCCTGGTGCGTCGCCGGCATCGTGCCGTGCTCGGCCTGATAAAACTTCATCTTCTGCTCCACCGCGAGCCCGCCGATCGTCGCCACGCTGTGGCGGTAGGCCTGCGAGTAGGCGCCGAGCCCCCCCTCCTCTGCTTCAGTCGCGTTGTCGACGCGCACGCCCCCTTGCCGAATCGCGTCGGCGAGGTCGAGCACGGTCTGCGTCGTCTTGCGGACGGTCTTCCGCGGCTGGATTTTCGGTGCCTCGGCCTGAACCGGCCCCGGCGGCTCCGCAGGCTTCTCCGACGCAGGCCCGCCGAGCAACAAGAGCCCGATCACCACGGCCAACGCCGCCACGATCACCTTCCACGCATGCTTCGCCATCGGATCTCCCTCCGCGTCGATTACCCCGCCTAGACCGCATCCGACCTACGTGGATCGCCGGCTCGGGGGCGGCAAAAGTCACGTCGCCCGGGCGAGGATACGCCCAAGGCTCCGCGAGCGTTCGCCGACCCCCTTCGCCTACCCGCCCTCGCGTACACTGACGACGCTCCACACAACCTGGATGGCTCTAGCATAGCGGCCGCGGTGGGCGGCCGGGGAGCGACGCGGGTAGACTTCCGGACGACGCCCCGGCTGGCCGACGCCCCGGCCCGTGACCGCAGGCGAGACCCGCAGGACTTCCCGATGCCGCGGAAACGCGACGGCCGTTCCCCCACTCGATCCCAGCCGAAGCCCGCCCGCGGCCCGGATGATGGCGTGGTTGGCGTCTTTCGCCGGGCCGCCGGGGGCTACGGCTTCGTGCGACCGCTCGGCGCCCCGGCCGGTGACCGATCGACCGACATCCACGTGCCCGCGGTGGCCGCCCTCGACGCCGCCTCAGGCGACACCGTTCGCGTGCGGCTCGCCCACGGTCGTGATGTCCGCCGGCCCGGGCCTTCCGGGGAGATCGTCGAGATCGTCACCCGCAAGACCACGCGGTTCGTCGGCTCCTACTCCGAGGAGGCCGACATGGGCTGGGTGCAGATCGACGGCACGGGCTTCGCCCGCCCGGTATCGGTGGGCGACCCTGGCGCGAAGGGGGTGCATCCCAACGACAAGGTCGTCGTGGAGATGGTGCGGTTTCCGACCCACCTCCGCGACGGCGAAGGAGTGATCGTCGAGGTGCTCGGCAAGGCCGGGGACGTCGGCGTCGACACGCAGACGGTGATCCACGAGTTCGGGCTCCCCGGGCCGTTCCCCGACGTGGTCCTCGCCGACGCGCGGGCTCAGGCTGACCGGTTCGACGAGTCGATCCCGGCCGACCGCCGCGACCTCACCGACCGCGTGATCGTCACGATCGACCCGGTCGATGCCCGCGACTTCGACGATGCCATTTCGCTGGAGCGGGTCGAGCGGGGCCACTGGCTGCTCGGCGTGCACATCGCCGATGTGTCGCACTTCGTCCGCGAAGGCTCGCCGCTCGATCAGGAGGCCCGCAACCGCGGCACGAGCGTCTACCTGCCCGACCGCGTGATCCCCATGATCCCCGAGATCGTTTCCAACAATCTCGCCAGCCTTCAGCCGGGCAAGGTGCGTTACGCCCGCACGTGCTGGATCGAGTTCACGCCCGAGGGCATCCCGGTGCACTCCGCCGTGGAGTCGACCGCGATCCGCAGCCGCCGGCGGTTCACCTACGAGGAGGTCGACGTGTTTCTCGGAGACCCCGAGACTCCCGCCGTCGAGATGGCGAATGACGTGCGGGCACTCCTCGGCCGGATGCGGGATCTCGCCCGGATTCTCCGGGCCCGCCGCATGTCGCGCGGCGCCCTGCAGCTCGAAATGCCCGAGGTGAAGATCGACCTCGACCGCGACGGCCGCGTCTCGGGGGCCCACGTCGTGGAGAATACCGAGAGCCATCAGATCATCGAGGAGTACATGCTGGCGGCCAACGAGGCGGTGGCCTCGGCGCTCGCCGTGGCCGGTGCCGGCTTTCTCCGCCGCATCCACCCGGCCCCCGATCTGCGAAAACTCCGGCAGCTCACGGAGTTTGTCTCCGAGCTCGGCTTCGAGGTCGATTCGCTCGAGAGCCGGTTCGAGCTTCAGCGGCTCCTCGGCATGGCCCGCGGTAAGCCGGAGGAGCATGCGGTGCACTACGCCGTGCTCCGCAGCCTCACCCGCGCCGCCTATGGCCCGCAGGAAGACGGCCACTACGCCCTGGCCAGCGACTGCTACTGCCACTTCACCTCCCCGATCCGCCGGTATCCCGACCTGACGGTGCACCGCGGCCTCGACGCGCTCGCCCGCGGCCGCCGCGCCCCCGCCGACGGCCTCGTGAACCTCGGCGCCGAGTGCTCCGACCTGGAGCGGCGAGCCGAGGCCGCCGAACGCGAACTCGTGAAGCTCAAACTCCTCAACTTCATGAAGTCGAGGATCGGCGAGGAGATGGACGGGGTGGTGACGGGCGTCGAGCCATTCGGGCTGTTCGTGCAAGGGCTCGCCCTGCCGGCCGAGGGCCTCGTGCCCCTCGACTCGCTGCCCGACGACACCTACCGCTACGACCGCGCCAGCCACACGCTCTCGGGCCGCCGGCCGGGGCAGAGCTTCCGGCTCGGCGACCGCGTCCGCGTGGCGGTGGCCCGCGTCGATCTCGACCGCCGCGTGCTCGACCTCCGGCTCGTCGGTCAGAGCCGCCGGCCGAAGGCGGGTATCCGCGACCGGCATGCGGGCCGGGCTGCCAAGGGCCGGCCATCCGGCCACGGCGGCACGCCAAAGCCCGTGCCCTCCAAGCGCAGCCGCCGTCGGTGATCGGCCCACAGCGGGGTCGCGCGGCGTACACTGACGCCGACCTTCTCTCCCGTAAAGGACTCTGCCCTTGTCTTCGACCCCGCTTCGCACGCCCCTGGCCACCTGGCACGAAACCCACGGCGGGCGGATGGTGGACTTCGCCGGCTGGTGGATGCCAGTGCAGTACGCCTCGATTGTCGACGAGCATCTCGCCACCCGTCAGGCGATCGGCCTGTTCGACGTCTCGCACATGGGGCGGCTCACCGTCGAAGGGCCCGCCTCGCTCGCCTGGCTGGAATCGCTGCTCACCCGTCGCGTCGCCGACCTCGCCGTCGGGCAGGCCCGCTACACGCTCGTGACCAGTGACGAGGGCCCCGATGGCCTCGCGATCCTCGACGACGCGCTCGTCACCCGCGAGGCCGACGCGCCGGACGGCACCCCGCGACTGGCGATGGTGGTCAACGCCAGCAACCGTGACCGCGTGGTGGCCTGGCTCCGGTCGCAACTCCCCGCGGTGGGTGTGTCGTTGGCCGATCGCACGGCCGAGACGGCGATGATCGCTGTGCAGGGGCCGCTCGCCGTGGCGACCGTCTGCGTGCTCTGCGGCGACGACGACGCCGGCCGCATCTCGGGGCTCGGCACCTACCGAGCCACGCGGGCCGTCGTGGCTGGCCAGCCCGCCGCGGTCAGCCGCACGGGCTACACCGGCGAAGACGGGGTCGAGGTGGTGGTGGCGGCCGACGCGGCGGAGGCCGTTTGGCAGGCAATCCATGATGCAGGCAGGCCGCGTGGCCTGAAGCCCTGCGGCCTCGGTGCCCGTGACACGCTGCGGCTCGAGGCCGGCATGCCGCTCTACGGCCACGAACTACTGGCGGACAGCGATCCGTTTGCGATCGGGCTCGGCCTCGCTGTGAATCTCGATGATGCGGCCGCCAGGCCGCGACGGTTTCCCGGCCGCGACGCCCTCGCGGCCATGAAGCGGTCGCCGGCACCGCGGGTGCGGGTCGGCCTCGCATTCGACTCCCGGCGGGCCGCCCGCGAAGGCAGCCCGGTCGTGGCAGTCGGCCTGCCGGTCGGCACGGTGACCAGCGGCAGCCTGGCCCCGTCGCTCGGCCACGCGGTGGCGATGGCACTCGTCGATCGCGCCGTCGCCGCGGCCGACACCCCGCTCGACGTGCTGATCCGCGAGGCGGCGCAGCCGGCGAAGGTGGTGCCCCTACCCTTCTTCAAGCGGCGTGCCCCACAAACCTGACCGCATCCGGTATTCTCACGCATCTAGCCGCCCCGAGGAGCAACCCCATGGCAGCCGATATGAAGTTTGCGAAGACGCACGAGTGGATCCGCCCCGAGGCCGGTGGCCTCGCCACGGTCGGCATCTCCGCCTACGCCGTTGAGGCCCTCACCGATCTCGTGTTCATGCAACTTCCGGCAGTTGGCCGCAAGGTGAAGGCCGGCGAGTCGATCGGCGAGATTGAGAGCGTGAAGGCGGTGAGCGACATGTATGCGCCGGTCTCGGGAGAGATCGTCGAGGTCAACACCGCCCTCCCCGGCCAGCTCGAAACGCTCGGCAAGGACCCCTACGGCGCCGGCTGGATCGTGCGAATCAGGCCCGACGATCAGGCCGAGATGGGCACCCTGCTCGACCAGGCAGCGTACGACGCCCTCGTGAAGTCGTGACCGCACGCGTCCTGCCCGTCTGGTGGGACGATGCCGCCGACGGTCCCACCAACATGGCCGCCGACGAACTCCTGGCCGAAGAGGCGGAGCGGCATGGGGGGCTGGTGGTGAGAATCTACGGCTGGTCGACGCCGACGGTGTCGCTCGGTGGCTTCCAGCGGCTCGCCGATGCCGAAGGCTGCGACGCGATCGCCGGTCTGCCGATCGTGAGGCGTCCCAGCGGCGGCGGGGCGATCATCCATGGCACCGACCTCACCTACGCCGCCGCGGTGCCGACGCCGCACCCTTGGGGGTCGACCCCGCAGGCTCTCTACGACGCGATGCATGCCGCCATGGCGGCAACGCTCGCCGAGTTCGGGATCGCTGCCCGGCTCCATCTGCCGTCGGCTGCTGATCCACCCGCCGATGCCTTTCTCTGCTTTTCTCGGCGGTCGCCGGGTGACCTCGTGACCGCTTTGCCCGATGACGCGGGGGCCGACGCCTCCGCGACCTTCGGCAGCAAGATCATGGGCAGCGCCCAGCGGCGGCTGGGCACAGCCGTGCTCCAGCACGGCAGTTTGCTGCTCGAGACCTGCACGGCGGTCGGGCCGGCAGCAAGGCACCGCGGGCTCGCCGACATCGCGGGGGGCGGCTCCTGGGGCGTGCCCGAGGTCGCCGGCCGGTGGCTCGACCGCGTGGCGGCCGCCCTGGAAATCGTGCGGGATTCCCAGCCGCAATCGTTTCGGGAGGGCCGTGAGGCGGCGATCGAAGACCGCGCGGCCCGGTTCCGCGATCCGCGGTGGACGGGGCGACGCTGACGCCACCCCCGCGACTCTGGCCTCCCACGATCCGTTGTTGATATGATTCAGCGAGAGGCGTATGTTCCTCTCTCCCCGCTACGATCGCCGGTGCCGGTCTCCCTCCCTTCGGGCCCGCCATGATCGCCAAACTGATCGTCGCCTCCGGCAAGAGTGCCGGCCGTACCATCGCCATCAAGCGGAACAAACTGCTCATCGGCCGGGCGGAGCAGTGCGACGTGCGGCCTCTCAGCGAGGAGGTTAGCCGCCGCCACTGCGCCATCACCGTCGGCCCCGCGGAAATCTGGGTCGAGGATCTCGGCAGTCGAAATGGCACGTTGGTCAACGGGGTGAAGATCACCGCACGGACCAAGGTCGTGGATGGTGATATCGTCACGGTGGGATCGCTCGAACTCCGGGTGTCTTGTGCGGCGCCCGCGCCGCAGGGCGGCGGCTCGGAAGACGACGTTTCCCGCTGGCTGATGGCCGACGACCAGCCGGCGGGCATGTCGGATACCACACGGTCGCTGACGGCCGGCCCCGCTGATTCCGCAGCCGACGCCGACGGCAGCAACATTCACGGTGCGCCGTCCGACGTGGCCTCCCCTGAATCCACGCTCGACGGGTCGTTTGTCTCCGGAATTGAAGTGGTCCCCAAGACCGAATCCCCCTCGGGCTCGGGCCGCTCGACGGGCTCGGTGGCCATGCAGGCCCTCAAGGCCGACAACGCCAAGCCGGCAGGCCTCCCGCAGGGTTCGAAGAAGGCGGCTCCGGACTCCTCCCGCGATGCCGCCGCGGATGCCTTGAAAAAGTTCTTCGAGAAGCGATAGGCGGCGGCGTGCGGCCAGACCTGCGGGTCGTGCGGGTCGTGCCGCCGGTCAACCTTGCCCGAGCCCGATTTTTTCGCCAACCGGCACGTCCTCCGCAACCGGCAGCGGTCATGCTTCCGGTAGACCTTCGCGACCCATCGTCGCGGGGGAAACACCGGCCGGCCCCTACGCCCTGAGGAGTTTCAACCCATGTCCGTCGCCGCCCTGAAACCGCCCCGCTGCCACGCCCGTCTTCGGTCTGCCCCAGTCACGGCCGGCGGATGCCAGAGCGGCGACGCCCGCCCCGTCCGTCGCACCCGTCGGCGGCTGATCGATCCCGCCACCTGCGACCGCGATTACGGCCCCGAGGAGCTCGAGTTCATGCAGGCCATCGATCACTACAAGCGCACGAGCGGCCGGATGTTCCCGACCTGCAGCGAAGTGCTGGAAGTGGTCCGGTCACTCGGCTACCAGCGGGTGGTCGCCGGCTAAACTCGGGCAATCCTGGCGATTCAGGCCGACCTTGCCCCGCAGTGGCCGGTTTCATTACGGTTCCGACCTCGTCTCCGGCGGCCTCGCCGGCATGGTGCGGAGTCTCGTCGTGCGGCATGTCTCCTCCTTCGAACGCGGTGCGGCCTCGGGCCCCCGCCGACTCGCGGTCTGCCTCGTCGTGGCCGGCTGCTGCGGCTGCGGCGGCATGGCGAAAACCGACAACGCCGAGGGGGTCAAGCTCTACCAGCAGGGCAACTATCTCGGCGCCGTCAACTCCTTCCAGCAGGCCCTGGCCAAGCAGCCCGGCAATCCCGACTGCTTTTACAACCTCGGCGCCACCTACCACCAGCAGGCCAAGCTCTTCGGCCGCCCCGCCGACATGCAGACGGCCGAGCAGTATTACCACCTCTGCCTGACCCGCGACCCCGCCAACGAGGCCTGCCAGCGGGCGCTGGCGGTGCTGCTGGTGGAGGAGAAGCGCGGCGACGAGGCCATGGCCCAGCTCAACGCCTGGGCTCGCGCCCAGCCGACCAATCCGGCCCCCCACGTGGAACTGGCCCGGCTCGCACAGGAGCAAGGCAACCTGCCAGAGGCGGAAAACCAGCTGATCGACGCGCTGGCGATCGACCCCAACAACGCTCGGGCACTGGTGGCGCTCGGCAGCCTGCGGGAGACGGCCGGTGACGAGCCGCAGGCCCTGGCCAACTACGGCCGCGCGCTCTCGATCGATCCCCAGCAGCCCACAGTGGCGGCAAAAATGGCCAGTCTTCAGGCGTCGCAGGCGGCGGCGTATCGCACGGCAGCGCTGCCGGCCCCGGCCCCGGCTATGATGGAGAGCCCGCTCCCGGCCCCGCCGGGGAACGTCGCCCGTTGACCCTCCCGGCAGTGACTCCTATTCTGCCCCGGGAATCCCCAGGATTTTCCGGTGCATGCCATGACGGATCGCGTCTTCAACTTCTCTCCCGGGCCGGCCGTTTTGCCGCTCGAGGTGCTCGAACGGGCCCGCGACGAGATGCTGTCGCTTCCCGGGGTCGGAATGTCGGTCCTGGAGATCAGTCACCGCAGCCCCGCCTTCGACCGAATCCTCGAGGAGACGCTCGCGTCGGTGAAGGGTCTGCTCGGCATCGGCGACTCCCACGAGGTGGTGTTTCTGCAGGGGGGCGCAAGCCTGCAGTTTTCGATGGTTCCCATGAACCTCCTCCGGGGCCAGCCGTCCGCCGCCGACTACGTGATCACCGGCACCTGGGGTGCGACCGGCGCGAAGGAGGCCCGCCGCGAGGGCAAGGTGCACGTCGCCTGGGACGGCGCTGCCACCAACCACGACCGGCTACCGACGGACCGCGAAATCGCGCTGTCTCCTCAGCCGGCATACGTGCACATCACGAGCAACGAGACCATCCAGGGCGTGCAGTGGAAGCACGATCCCGATCTCGGGCCTGCCCCGCTGGTGAGCGACTGCTCGAGCGACTTCCTCTCGCGGCCGATTGACGTCTCGCGGTACGGGCTGATCTACGCCTGTGCCCAGAAGAATGCCGGCATCGCCGGTGTGACCACCGTCATCATTCGCAAGGATCTCCTCGAGCGTTCGCAGGACGACCTGCCTACGATGCTCGACTACCGCACCTTCGTGAAGACCGGGTCGCGGCCCAACACGCCGCCGGTGTTCGCGATCTACATCTTCGGCCTGGTGTGCAACTGGATCAGCGATCGCATGGGCGGCCTCTCCGGGATGGCCCGGCACAACGCCGCCAAGGCGAAACTGCTCTACGACGTGCTCGACGAGTCAGGGGGCTTCTACGCCGGCCACGCGCGGCCCGAGTGCCGGTCTGACATGAACGTCACCTTCCGCGTTCCCGACGAGGCTTGCGAGAAAGCCTTCGTCGCGGCGGCCACCACGCGCGGACTCATGGACCTCAAGGGGCATCGCTCCGTCGGAGGCATCCGCGCCAGCATCTACAATGCGATGCCGATCGCGGGCGTCGAGGCGATCCGCGACTTCATGCTCGACTTTCAGCGGGAACGCCAGGACTAAACTGTCGCGACACCGCCCCGCCTCTTCTCGGCCACTCCAGGGATCCTCGCCATGCCCTCGATCATCGTCCTCGACACGCTCAGCGCCGACGGCATCGCCCTGCTCGACGCGGCCAAGCCGCAAAGCATCAGCTACGAAGTGGCGACGGGGCTCTCCGGTGACGCCCTCCGCGAGGCGCTCGCTCGGCACGACGGCGCGATCTGCCGCAGCGGCGTGAAGATCACGGCCGACGCCCTTGCCGGCAACCACCGCCTCAAGGCGATCGTGCGGGCCGGCGTCGGCACCGACAACATCGACAAGGAGGCGGCCACACGACTCGGCATCGTGGTGATGAACACGCCGGCCGGCAACACGGTGAGCACCGCGGAGCACGCCTTCGCACTCCTGCTAGGACTGTCGCGGAACGTCGCCGCAGCCGACGCGAGCCTGCGGGCCCACAAATGGGACCGCAACAAGTTCATGGGCTGCCAGGTCGCCGGCAAGACGCTCGGCATCGTCGGCCTGGGGCGGATCGGGCAGGCCGTGGCGGAACGGGCCCGGGCCTTCGACATGCGGGTGCTGGGCTTCGATCCCTTCCTCTCTCCCGACCGTGCGGGCGAACTCGGTATCGAACTCCTCGACAGCGTGCGGGACATGCTGCCCGAGGTGGACTACCTCACGGTCCACACGCCGCTCACCGACGAGACGTGGCACCTGGTCGGTATGAAGGAACTCGAG